>NZ_VIKY01000308.1:0-8446 GCF_009711925.1 Dolichospermum sp. UHCC 0352
TCCAAATGCTTCGCCCCTACTGACCACTGACCACTAAGTATTCATTCCTAAAAATAGGGTACTTTGAATACAGTAAAGAGGTAAAAAAACAAAAAAAATCCTGAAATCTATATAAATTAATAGTTTCATCTATCCACTTAGGGCGACAACGCTTTAGAATGATTCATTGAAAAGTCGAATCAATCGTATTTGTAGCGATTTTGAGTGTAAATACTCTCAAGGAACGATTTTTGTATTTCTACAAACGGAAATTTACGTAAAGATGCAGTCATGGTGCATCTTGAAATAATCTCTAGCAAAACTTTAGGAGTTTGATATGAACAAGGGCGAATTAGTTGATGCGGTAGCAGAAAAGGCTAGTGTTACCAAGAAACAGGCTGATGCTGTTTTGAGTGCTGCCATCGAAACCATTGTGGAAGCGGTTTCTTCCGGTGATAAGGTAACATTGGTAGGATTTGGTTCTTTTGAATCACGGGAACGCAAAGCCCGTGAAGGGCGCAACCCCAAAACCAACGAAAAAATGGACATTCCCGCTACCAGAGTTCCCGCTTTCTCCGCTGGGAAACTGTTTAGAGAAAGAGTAGCACCCCCAAAAGAGCCAAAAGAGTAAGTTCTTCTAGAGGAAAGATATTTTTGATGCCACAACAAGCACACGGGGGAAATTTAGCTTGGGCAGCAGCACTGGCTGGCTGTTCCCCTGATGCTATTGTGGATTTTTCCGCCAGTATCAGCCCGTTGGGACCACCAAACAGCGTTATTGCTGCAATTGTGTCCCAACTGGGCAATCTGAGGAATTATCCTGACCCAGAGTATGGTGAATTGAGACTTGCTCTGAGTCATTTTCATCAAATACCTACTGAGTGGATTTTGCCAGGTAATGGTTCAGCAGAATTATTAACTCTGGTGGGTAGAGAATTGGGACAATTAGCAGCAACAGTGTTACTAACTCCAGCGTTTGGTGACTATTACCGCACTCTTGCGGCTAATAACGCTAAAGTTCTGGAGTTTCCTGTGGATTTAGGCATAGGTCAGGGGAATATTTCTCTATTGCCAGATTTCGGACTTGAGACTTCAGATTTTGGGTTACTGCTGAATAATCCCCATAATCCCACGGGAAAGTTATTTTCACGGGAGTCTGTTTTACCGTATTTGGAAAAGTTTGCTTTGGTGGTGATAGATGAAGCGTTTATGGATTTTTTGCCACCGGAAGCTGAACAAAGTTTAATTGGGTTGGTGCAGGAATACGAGAATTTGGTGATTTTACGATCGCTCACCAAATTTTACAGTTTACCAGGGCTAAGATTAGGATATGCGATCGCTCACCCCGACCGTTTGGCAAAATGGAAATTATGGCGAGATCCTTGGCCTGTAAATACTTTAGCAGCAGCCGCAGCGATCGCCGCCCTCCAAGATACAGAATTCCAAAATCTCACCTGGAAATGGCTACCAGAGGCGAGAAACCAACTATTTCAAGGTGTAGCTTCAATTCCCGGTTTAACCCCGCTCGAAGGCACTGTTAACTACTTATTGGTAGAATCTCAACAATCTACTTCCCAGCTACAACAGCAACTACTTCAGCAACACCAGATTTTAATTCGTGATTGTTTAAGCTTTAAGGAATTAGGCGATCGCTTTTTTCGCGTCGCAGTCCGTACCCAGTCTGATAACCAACGCCTATTAACAGCACTTATAAGAAGGAGTCAGGAGTCAGGAGTCAGGAGTATGGCTAACGCCACGCTTCGCTATCAGGAGGAAGAAGGAAGAAGGAAGAATAAAACTTAATGGGTGACAACGAACAACGAACAACGAACAACGAACAACGAACAACTGCCCAATGCCCAATGCCCAATGCCCAATGCCCCATGCCCCATGCCCAATATTGATTACGATATCGTTATTATTGGTGGCAGTATTGCTGCATACAAAGCTGCTTTAAGTGCCACTCAGTTACACGCTAAAGTTGCTTTGATTGTGAGCGCGGATTTTTCTGATCACTATAATTCAAGTTATCAATACATACTTAGTGAAATTAGTCAAATTACTCAGCAATCTTATAATTTAGCAAATCTAGGAATTTTTGACAAAAATATTCACTTAAATCCAGAATTTTTAAATTTAAAAAAAGGATTGTTTTATGCAAATGCCGTTGCTAAAAATCTGAATCAAATAAATTCTCTTTCTAACTTAGCTGCCCAAGGTGTTGATATTATTGTTGGTAATGGTCAATTTCAATCTTCTCCTCAATTAAGTTTTACAGTTAATGAAAGACAGTTATATAGTCGCACCTATTTACTCGCTAATGGTTCTCGTCCCTTAATTCCCAATATTTCAGGATTAGATACTATTAAATATCTGACTTTAGCTAATATTTGGCAATCTTTAGAAACAACAACATTACCCGAAAATTGGGTAATTATTGGTGGTGTTCCTCAAGGTATAGAAATTGCTCAATTTTTAGCCAGATTCGGTTGTCAAGTTACATTAATAGTTAAAAATTCTCAAATTCTGCCTAATCTTGATTTAGAAATAGCCCAATTATTAACAGCACAATTAGAAGTTGATGGTGTGCGGGTTTTAACACAAACCCAAGTCACCCAAATCCGACATATAGACAATAAAAAATGGGTACAAGCCGGAAATCAAGCCATTGAAACCGACGAAATTTTTATTGGAATTGGACAGCAACCAAACCTAGAATATCTGAATTTACCAGCCGTAGGAGTAAAATTGCATCAACACCGCTTGGTTGTCAATGAAAAATTACAAACTACCAACCAGCGAATTTATGCCTGTGGTGATATATTAGGTGGTTATGATATTCAGAATATTGGTAATTATGAAGCTAATATTGCCATAGAAAATGCTTTATTTTTTCCCAGACTAAAAGTTAATTATGAATCTGTTCCTTGGGGAATATATTCTCAACCTAAAGTGGCACAAGTTGGTTTAACAGAAAAACAAGCGCGAAACCGATATTCTCAAAAGCAAATTTTAGTTTTTAAGCAATATTTCAAAACAGCTACAGCCCCACAAATACAAGGAGAAATTACAGGTATTTGTAAATTAGTAGTTTTGGAAAATGGAAAAATTCTAGGATGTTCTATTTTAGGAATAGCAGCAGGAGAATTAATTAATTTAATTAGTTTAGCAATATCACAAAATATTAAAATTCAGCATTTAGCAAAATTATCACCTATTTATCCCAGTTATTCCGAAATTATCATGGAAACAGCGAGAGAATGGAATAGACACAGAATTAATAAAAACCGTGCTTTACAAGAGTTGTTATTAGGTTTTTTCAATTATCGTCGTGATTGGAATTTATAGTACAGCACTTCCCGATGTATATTATTCGTAATTAATGAAAAGGCTTTTAATCCAATTACCAATGACCAATTACCAATTACCAATTACCAATGACCAATTACCAATTACCAATTACCAATGACCAATTACCAATGACCAATTACCAATTACCAATTACCAATTACCAATTACCAATTACCAATTACTTATTCTTCCGTTGTCCCTTTTCCGTTAAAGAAACACTACCAATTCCCTGTAAAATTCCCCTCCCAACTAAACCTAAACCTCGGCCAATTACTTGAGTGAGAACAAAAACAATTCCAGTTCCTAAAAAGCCTACTAATGATTGTATGCGGGGAGAAATAGCATCCCGAAATTCTAGTATTAATGTTACCCCTAAAGGAATTCCAGAAAGTTGAGCTAATTCTTGATTTCGAGGAGCATAAATTGATATTTTAGAAATTCCCCGAGGGGCAAAAATAAATAATTCATAGCGACTTTCAAAAATTGTTTGCGCTTCAGTTATATATTGATGTAATTGATATTTCCAAGATAAGTTATTTCTAAATTTCTCAATTTCTCTGGTGGAAATCATGTGCCAATGATAAAAATTTTGTTTAATACTTTCCTCGTCTGCTAAATTATTTAGTAATGGTTGAATTACAGCATTAGCTATGTGAATCAATAAATTTTCTAAAATTGATAATGCTTGAGATTGAGATTCTTGCGTTCCTGCTGGATAAGAAACGTTATCAATACATAAATCTGTTAATAATAGTACATAAGTCAATAACTCAAATAGAAATGGAACTTTATTGATAATTTCTGTTTGCGAATCTGTGGTTTTATCTAATAAAAATTTAACCAAATTTATTTCTTGTTTATCTAAAATAATTCGGGAATAATTTCCAAAAAACTCCGTAATAGTAAATTGCCATAAGTCCAGTAAAATCTGGCTTTGTAAATTAAATAGCTGATTCTTATCAAAATTAAAAGCCCGGATTTCTTCCAACTGCTTAAAAAATTGCTGAAGAATAATATAAAGTAACTCTCGCTTTTTATTTTCTCGAAGAATATCAATTTCTAAAGGTGTATTAGTAAGATTATCTAAAGGAAATTTGAGTTTATTTAAACCTAAAGTCAATAATTCAGATTGCAGTTGTTGAGAACTAACTATCGGTGGTACGTTTATAAATGGTCGTAGATCTGATTTAATAATAGTCTGATTGGGAAAAATATCTAAGGACGGTAATTGGTTTTCTTGTGATAGTCTTTGTCTTTCCTTCTCTGCTGTCAATAAGTGATTAACAACCCACCGAGCCGCTAAAAGTTCGCGTCGTTGTCCTGCTAAAATTGCTTTATTTAATAGAGTTATTCCCGGCAATTTTAATTGTTCTGTAACTTTATCAAGGGCTTGATCAATGTTATTAATTCCCGAATTTTGTAAGTTATTTCGCAACTTAGCAAATGGGAAGGGAGAATTAACAATTACTGAATCTGCAAACCAGTAATCACCACCATTAGCTACTTCTTGAATAATGGGGACTAATTGAGAAATTGATATCCCTTTAGGACAATAGCCATTTATCCCGATTTCTTTGGCAGCAATGAGCATTTCTGGTTGAGATTTTGAACTTAAAAGTAATATAGGTATATGGGGATATAAAGCTTTGAGTTGTTTACAGAATTTTAACCCTATTTGCTCATTATCTAATTCTAAAATAATTAATTTAATTTGCCGAGAATTTCCAGTTAGTATTTCCGCTAAAACCTGTAAAGCGGCAGTATCTGTAGCAACATCTGCTACTACTTGTAAATTAGGAATAGCTTCCAGTGTTATCTTGAGTCCTAAACGGAAAATTGGATCTGGGTCAATTAATAAAAATTGTACAAGGCGATCGCTCATTTTTACAAGAAAGTTGATTCCTGATTTTTTAGGCTAGTTTAAATTTTTAATTCCTAATCACTTACTTTGTCACGATAACCATAAAAGTTAATAGTATATTCAGAAATCTTCATCCCTGTTTGTGCTTCCACTTGACGTAACAAATCTTCAGGTAATTCTATATGCACATCTAAAATTTGATTTGTATCTATACAGTTAACATGACTATGGGAATTACTATTATTGCCATATAATCGCCCTTCCCCATGTTCAATACACTCTATAATATTTTGGCTAGATAAAGCTTCTAGATTTTGATATACCGAAGTATGGCCAATTTCCTTACCTTCTTGATTCAGTCGATCATAAATCTCCCTAGCAGAAAGGTGTTCCTTTGCTTGCCAAAGCAATTCCAAAACAAAGCGCCGTTGACGACTGATACGCATCCCTAACATTTGACACCTATCCAAAGCATCTTGTAAAGAACAAATAGGTTTAGGATAAATCCCTTGCTTGTACATATTTCAGGTTGTAAATTCTAGGAATTGGGGATAAATCAATTCAAAATATCCTCATGATAGAACTTGCTTAGGCAAAATTCGAGGAAAATTTTGGCTGTTTGCTAACTGATCATTTTCTTAATCTAAAACAAACTCATAACAACTTTATCTTAAAATTCGGCTAAATGTCTACCTAAAGAGGTAAAAAAGCTGCTACTGTAGATTCTCAACACTGTTGAGTAAGTAGCTATCAGTTCATGACAATCACAATCACCCTCAACAACAACTCTATTTATAGTTTAGATGTGTCACCTGCCTTAACGGTGATTGAACCATTGCTGCAACAGGGAAGCATTTCTACCCATGAACAGCAACTGCGTCTGGAAATTCAGTTTGAGCGGGAAGCAAATGATCCACGGGAACTATCGGAAATTCCCGAAGTCAGACTGTGGTTTGTGCGTCTTGATGCCAAGTATCCTTGGTTGCCATTTTTACTAGACTGGAAAGCAGGAGAACTAGCTCGGTATGCAGCTATGTTAGTACCTCATCAGTTTAGTTCTAAAGAAGGTATCCAGTATAACCCCGAAGCTTTAGAAATATTTCTGATGCACAAAATCTTTATTTTAAGTGATTGGTTGCACAAACAAGATATTGCTAGTCCATCTCGACTCAAATCTTTAGCGCAAATTCTGGGTTATGAATTAGATGATGCTTTCTTTGAAATGATTGAAAAAACTAATTCGTGAACAATGGAATTTATGATTTTAGATTGGATATTTTTTTTCAATCTAAAATCCAAAATCTAAAATTAATACTCAGCCTCCCCAAATTTTTTCTAACACTATTTGGGGTAAGATATCTGCTATTTTCCCAGTTGATGAAGTAATAGCTAATACTTTCTCGCTTATAGGTAATAATTTTTCTGAATCTATAGAATCTAACAAAGTAATTGTATATGTTTCTACTGCTATACTTAATTGCAAGAAGCTATTTTCTACAGATACCATTAAACTAGCACCGGCAATTATGGCAGTTAACTTACCAATATCATCGGGAGAAGTAACTTTAATATTGTGACAATGTTCTAAAAGCGATCTGACTAAAGGCTCATTATTTGCTTCTTTAATGACAACAACAGGTAAATCTGGCTGTTTTTGTTGACAAGCTGCAATAATCTGCTGCCAATTTTCTACGGGATAAGTTGTATCTAGGCTACCTTCACCAGCATTGATGAGAATAAAACCTGTTTCATTCACTCCTAAGCGTTTTTGTTCTGCTTGCGCCCATTCAATATCTACTTTAGGCACATTTACTGATAATGCTGGACAAGGAGTATTAATTTTCAAAGGTTTGAGTAAATTATGGTACATTTTTGCCACATACTCGGATAAATTGGGCGGAATAGGGTTAGTGAGAAAAACCGCACCTTCTCCTTGGTAGCCAATGCGTGTGGGAATTCCCGTCAACCACATTAACAAACCTACCCACCAACTTTGTCCGACAATAATAGCGACATCATACTCACGATCACGGATCATACCAACTAAGTTACCCCAATCAGCTAAACTATTACGATCTTTGTAATCAAAGGTTAATACATCATGAACTGACTTGCTGACTCGGTAAGCGGCCTTTGACTGGGGTTCTACAATCACATCTATCTGCGCGTCGGGATAATAACGCTTCAGATCATCAAGAGTGGCAAAAAAAAGAATTTGGTTATCAATTGAACCAGGGACCAGGGCTACTACACGCATAATATTTATTAACGGTTATTGTTTTATATTTTAGGAGAATATAGGTATTGAGAATTAGGAGTCAAGGAGTCCTTTAATTTTGCTGATGAAGTTATTTTCAACGATGGGTATTTTGAATTTATTTAATTAAAGATTAAGGAAAAGTTGTGCATTTACTAATTCCCGCAGCCGGAAGTGGCAAAAGAATGGGTGCTGATCGTAATAAACTTTTATTACAGGTACGTTCAAAACCCTTGATTGCTTGGACTTTGTTAGCCGCAGAAGCTGCAAGTTCTATTAGTTGGATCGGAATTGTTTCTCAACCTCCAGATTGGGATGACTTCAAGTCTATTATCGCTGACTTAAAGCTGAAAAAAACAATAGTATTTATTCCTGGTGGTTCTACCCGTCAAGAGTCAGTTTATAATGGTTTACAGGCATTGCCAACTAATGCAGGACAAGTTTTAATTCATGATGGCGCTCGTTGTTTGGCAACACCAGAGTTATTTAATGCTTGTTCTGAGGCAATTTTGCATTGTTCTGGTTTAATTGCGGCTGTACCTGTTAAAGATACAATTAAAGTCGTTGACGACAATAATATAATTAAAAGCACACCAGAGCGTAAACAGCTTTGGGCGGCTCAAACCCCCCAAGGGTTCGATGTCAAATTGTTAAAACAGTGCCATGCTGAAGGTGTCCGTCAAGGTTGGGAAGTGACTGATGATGCGGCTTTGTTTGAAAAATGCGGTATTGAAGTGAGAATAGTTCCTGGGGAAGAGACTAATTTGAAAATTACGACTCCTCAAGATTTAGCGATCGCTGAATTTATACTTAGTTATATAAAATAGGTAAAAATTTTCAACCACTGACCACTGTACGGGCGAAGCATTTGGAGAACTATTTTTGGCAATGATCGATAATTTATCTTCCAAATGCTTCGCCCCTACTAACAACTGACCACTGTACGGGCGAAGCATTTGGAGAACTATTTTTGGCAATGATCGATAATTTATCTTCCA
>NZ_VIKY01000309.1:0-6469 GCF_009711925.1 Dolichospermum sp. UHCC 0352
TCGCTATGACTGAAAAATGCAACTTGGCTAAATTACAAATAATTCCTCAAGTCGGGCATAATATTCATCTAGAAAATACTGTAGCATTTGTGCAAAATATTCGTGATTTTTTATTTTTTTGATTTTGATTCCTCTATTTTTAAATTATATCCCATAGCAAAACAATCTCTAGGGTGAGATTGCTTTTTTGTAAATATTCAAGTGCAAAATTATGGTTGTATTTTCATGGTAATTATCTGGGCATATTATTACTGTAATTATTAAAGATTGGTGGAGATTGGGGAACGATAATTATTGGGTTATAGATGAATGGTGCAGCAGGTGAAGATGATGGACTATATTGCGTAGGTGAATAAGATTGTGTGGGAGGATAGGAAGGATAGTTATTAGGCATGGGAGAGGACGGATAGGGATTGGAATAGTTAGGATTACTCGGATAGTTGTTTTCTGGATGTTGGGAAGGTGAAGGCGGATTAGTGGGAGTTTTTGATGATGAAAACATACCCTGAACTAATTGATTTGCAAAGTTTTCTAGCAAAGGCTTCATATCAACGGCTGAAGCTTTTTGTGAATTAAAAAAAACTGTAGACAATGTAATAATAATGGCAGTTGCAACTTTAAGTTTCATGGTTATTTTCCCTGGATTTGATGATCAAAAGTGTCTGAAATGAATTGTGTTAAATAGGAGAAGATAAGATATTTGTACCCTCTCCTATGATGGAAAGTTAATCAATTAGTTCTTTATCTGAAATTTCCATCATCGTAGGTTCGGCACTTTCCAGGCTCAATTCTACCCAAGTCAACAATACCGCCAAGGTCAATTGTTTTACCTCTGCTATGATTGACATGAATTGTAAATTTTATTGGTGAATCTGCAAGAGAAGTCAAGGGATAAGTCATGGGTGTAGTGTCATAAAACCTTCTGTCACCCTGCCAACGCATAACGTTAAATCTCGTATCAGGAATACCGATAGGTCTCCAGTTTTCTCCAGTTATATAGCCAAAGGTTTGTCCCCACAAATTCAAACCATAACCATATCTTGAGTAAATTTTAAATTCTACACTAGATACTCTTGAAGAACGACTAGTAGCCTCAGCAACGACTCTAGCTCGTAATGCGCCAGAAGTATTACAAAATTCTGCATATTTGATTTCTCCAGCAATACCATCACGCTCTTGATAGTTTTGTGAAGCCTGGACGGGGAAGGAGGATGTAGCCAAGGAGGCTAACATAGCTACAAAGACAGGAATTTTTTTCAGGTTGTTCATAACATTAATTGATGTGTAATTTGCAAACTTTTTTAGTCTGTAATATTCAAATTATTGAATTACTGACTATTAATCAGATATTGAAAAAGGTTTGAGAAACAAGCTTGCTAAATCTGTTTTGCTTGTTTCTTGATAACCAAGCTACCAAAGATTTTTTGATTGGTAAAGTATTTATTAATATCAGGTTTTCAATTTTAATAACAGCAAATAAAAAATAATAATAAATAGCCAGAAATAACAGGAGATAACAATATATGAAAAGTAATAACAAGAAATAACAAAATCTAGGGATATGGTTTAAATGATGTAGGGGTTTAGCAATGCTAAACCCCTACCCGTTAAGGATTACACAAAAATATCAAGATAACAATTAGAGATTTTTCAGAGGTATTGACAGTGTAATTAATTTACCCTAGAATGTTTGTACAATAAATATTGAGGAAATCAAATGCTGCAAGATAAATTTTTAGAACAGATTAAACAACAGCTATATCCAAGAAGAAGAGAAACTTACCAGGAACTCTGTTTTCCTTTGCGTTGGCATCCCCAAAATGTCACACAATCTCAGGGATTTATTGAAGAACAAATGAGAAAACAACTCAATGTGAATATTCAGGGTATTAGTCAGATTATTAGTAGGGTTGCTTATCAGATATGGGAAATATTTCAGGAAGAAATGACTGCTGATGGTTTTCAACTAGAAAACACAAATCAACAGGGACAACCTAGAAATGAAAATCAATCTCCTTATCGTGTCACCTATAAATGGTTATGGGAGAAAAAATTTCCCCGTATGGCTTGGGATTTGGCTAAAGAAGTGGCTGAACCTGTAAAAGATGAATTGGAAATGATACCTTATGAAATACCTATACCTCAAGATAATCGCATCATCACTAGACATATTCCTAGAGAGGAAACATTACAAAAGGAAAAAGACTATCGCTTAAAAATGAATTTACCCCATACAGGTTATTTATTATTGATTAATGAAAGTGCTAATGGTGATAAATTCTTAATTTCTCCTTCTAAAGCCTTTTCTCAAATTCCTTCTTGTCGTCTATCTCAACCGCTTTTTTTCCCACCTGATAATGATACACACCGCGCTCCTTTAGCTTTTGGAACTCAAAAAGAGTTGTTTTTGGCGATTGTAACGAAGGAAGAGATTAAATTATCTTGGATAAATGAAGATTATCGTAATGAGGATGTGGATTTGAATGAACAGCATTTATTTGAGATTTTTCAAGAGGTAGGTAAATTATCTGATTTTCAGGTATTTCAGCGTAGTTTTGGGGTTGTTTAGATAGAAAATAAGGAAATAAATTTATGAAACTTATAATTGGTTTGTTTGTATGCTTATTGGTAATTATTATTATCAGCCAACCCAATTTATTATGGATGTTGTATAGGTTGGTTGGCATACTTATTCTTGTAAGAAAAGTAAAGTCAAATGAAGCAATAATTAAAGAACAAAAAATAAGACATTCAATATATATATATGCAAAAGATTTTGAAAATATCTTTGTAAAAATCACAAGATATAATAATTTTATAAGTCGTATATGCGGAATATTTATTGTGATATATGTAATTTTTTTTTCACTGGCATTAGGATTTTTATATAAATCAATGGGAAGCTATGAATGTGCTTTACCTTACTATAAACTATACTTACAAATGATGGAAACAGCCTTGAAAAAAGCTGGGAGAATTAAAGACCCTATTATGCTCCAACCTTTAGATGAGTTACGAAGATTATACGAATTAATGGAGAGATATGAAGATGCTATATCTGTATGCGAAGAATCTTTGGAAATTAGAAAAAATACGTTAGGAATTTACCATGTTGATACTGCATATAATTTAATGACGTTAGGAAGTTTATATAACGATGCAGGTAGATATAGAGATTCTATATCCACTTTGGAACAATGGTTAAAAAATAGCGAAAAGATATTAGAAATAGATCCGTTTGAACACGTAGTATGTTTAACTTACTTAATGGGATTTTACCAATCAATGGAGATGTATGAAGATGCTCTATCAGTTTCTGAAAAATTATTAGAAGCTTCTATGAATCTCCAAAAAATCAATAATTATGATATTGAACAATATGGAAGATATAAAGAATCTTTAGAGATGTTAAGTCACTTGTACCTATCAATAGGGAGATATGAAGATGCTTTATCTATACTTAAAGAATCATTAGAAATTCATAAAAATACACTAGGAATTAACCACATTGATACTGTGCTTTGTTTAAATCATTTAGGAGAATTTTACGCATTAATGGGGATGAATGAAGATGCTTCATCTTGCCTTGAAGAATCTTTAAAAGCAGGAATTGATCACTTTGATAATATAAATTATTTAGATTCTATAACAAGATTGTACGGATTCATGGAGAAATATGAAGATGCTATATCTACCCGTCAAAAATCACTAGAAATTTGTAAAAATACACTGGGAATGTACCATACTAATACTGCCAGTTCGTTAGATATGTTAGGCCAATTATTATTGAATAAGGAAAAATATGAAGATGCTTTATTTTATTTTGAACTATCTTTAGAAATTCATGAAGATATCTTAGGAAGAGACCACATTGATATTGCCAGTTCTTTAGAGGCTTTAGGATTTGTGTATTACTGTATGGGAAATTATAAAGATGCGCTACCTCTATATGAACGCTCTTTAGAAATTCATAAAAATGTCTTTGGAATTAATCACTCTGAAACTGGAAAATCTCTACTAATGCTAGGAATTTTATTGATATGTATAGGTGATATAAATACAGCATTTCAGATGATGTTACAATCTTCCAGCATCCAATTAAAATTAATAGCTCAAATTTTTAAAATTAGCAGCGAAAAACAACGTTTAACTCATTTTCAAAAAAACTATTATAACTTTGAAATTTTTATCTCTGTTGTTTATCAATATTTTTCCAATTCCCCAGAAGCTATACAAGCAGCTTTTGAATTAATCCAAAGATGTAAATTAATTGTTACAGAAACTTCGATTTTACAAAGAAATTACCTATCATCAGGACGTTATCCTCACTTAGATACACTCTTAAAGCAATATCAAGAAAAAATTCGACAAATCATTAAATTAAGTTTTCAAACTCTTACAGAAGCAGAATGGAATTATCATAAGCAACTGGTTGAAGAGCAACAAAAAATTGAACAGGATCTCAGTCGTCAAATCCCTGAATTAAACTTTGAACAGAAATTAGTAGAAATTGATCGCCGTGCGGTTGCATTAGAATTACCGGAAGGCTCAACATTGTTAGAATTTATGCGGTTGAATATCTTTAATATTTTAGATATTAAAAATCACACAACAAAATCTGCGCGTTATCTAGCATTTATCTTACCCGCAAAACAACCAGATCAAGTGCAAATGATTGATTTAGGAGAAGCTGATAATATTGATCGTCTGATTAAAGTGTTTCGAGAAAATATCATTCTAGGAAAATCAGATGGTTTTGACAGAACGATCCTAAAGATGAAAACCCAAGAGGAACTAGATAAAATCCAAGCTAATCCTGAATTAAATGAAGTATTCCAGAATAAACAACAACTAAAACAACTGCTATTTGATCCTATTCAAAAATGCTTAACCGCAGGTACTCAAAAATTAATTATCGCTCCCGATGGTGAATTAAACTTACTTCCCTTTGAACTTTTACCTGTCAATAATCATCAATATTTAATGGATGAATATACCATTAGTTACGTGAACGTCGGACGGGATATTATTCGCTTAAAATTCCCCAGTACCACCCAACCTACCCAACCTCTAATTATTGCTAATCCTGACTATAACCTCAACGATGAAAACGCCGTCATTTGCCAAGATACACCTACAAAAACCCAGCGTAGCATTGACACGGTTTATTCTGATCTCCGCAAATCTCAAGCAGACGGTATGTTTACACCCATACCCGGAACAGGTTTAGAAAGTGTAGAAATATCCCGATATTTAGGGGTAACTCCCCAAACCGAGAAAAACGCATTAGAATCCCTAGTCAAATCCCAATTATCCCCTCGCATTCTGCATATTGCTACACATGGCTATTTTCTGACTATCGAAAACCTGAAACCCTTAAAAGACACCCCTTTTTCTCAGTTAGACAGCCTACATCGAGCGGGAATGCAAAACGTTCAAAATCCTCTTTTAAGGGCAGGATTAGCCTTTGCCGGGGCAAATACAGCGTTAAATGGGGGCAGACTCCCAGCCGCAGCAGAAGATGGCATTCTGACAGCCCAAGATGTAGCCACATTTTTAGATTTAAGCGCGACCAAATTAGTAGTATTATCCGCCTGTGAATCAGGTTTAGGAGAAGTCAAATTAGGGGAATCTGTACACGGTTTAAGACACGCATTTCTCCAAACTGGGGCAAAAAGTTTAATTGTCAGTTTATGGGCTGTGAATGATATTTCTACCGCCATTTTAATGGGTCAGTTTTATCATTATTATTTAGAGGATAAAGAACCAGTAGGAAAAGCATTAGAACTGGCGAAAAGATATGTCTGTAATTTAACTGTGGGGGAAATGCGAGATACTTGGTTAACTGATGAAAAGATTGAATATGTGGGGCGATATAGTGAAGGAATGGAGGATAATTTACGGATATTAAGGAATAATTCAGATGATTATCAACCTTATAGACATCCGAAATATTGGGGGGCGTTTATTTATCTGGGATTAGCGGATTAATAGAGGGTGAATATAATAGTCGTAGGTTGGGTTGACGTAAGGAAACCTAACAAAACTTTTGACAATGTTGGGTTGCGCTGTCGCTTAACCCAACCTACATTTCTACATTTCCTTAACGCCCAAAAGGGGAATATAGAATTAGAGATTGAACAATTAAAAGCTGCTTTAGATAGATTTTTACCTTAACCTTAGTAGACTCAAAAATATCCATTGCCATTATCAACTGGATATATGGAAACTTCTGAGAATATTTTTCAATTTCTATATCTAATAGGATCTATTTTTAAATATTAAATCATGATAGCAAAACTTAAACAAATCGTACCTAATTGAGATTCCTATACAGGTTAGTTCTTAGTTCAAAATAAAAAAATGAATCTAAAAAAATATACATTTAATTACTCATGTAAGCTAAATAAAGAAAAACCAATAATTCTGTTTTTACATGGGTTCATGGGTAATATTCATGAATTTGATC
>NZ_VIKY01000310.1:0-23928 GCF_009711925.1 Dolichospermum sp. UHCC 0352
TTGATTTCTTACAAGCTCAGTCCCTTTAAGGCTGAGTTATTGACAATTGTATTTGACAGTAATATACAATAGGCATCTCCGGTAATTAAATGTGCGTGGTTTGAAACCCTTGTAGAGACGTTCTATAGAACGTCTCTACATTCATTTTCACCAGAGGTCTAATTGTTCAACTCTCTGTTAGTGTGATATCCATAACTGTAATCACTATTGTTACTTTTGATCAACAAAAACAAGCTGATACCCAGTCAGAAAAAAACTGAAGAATATGGACATCAGAGGAGCAACTGAATAATACAGGATATTTTTCTGATTTTTAGCAGCATTTCTCTAGTTAACCCAGGAAATCCCCCTTTCTATATTTTATAGTTGATCAGAAAAGAGGGATACAAGGATTTACGGTTTTGGAGATAATTGCTTATTCTACTTCTGCTTTGCTCCAGCTTTAGCAGCTTTAGCAGCTTTAGCGGCTTTTTTAGCAGCTTTTTCGGCTTCTGCTGCTGCTAATTCTGCTTGTTCTTTCTCTTCGGCTTTCTTATCGAGATAGTAGTGATAATCTCCTAAATAAACGCGAAATTCACCATCACGAATTTCGACGATTTTGTTAGCTACTTGGGAGATAAAATAACGGTCGTGGGAAACTACCAGGGCTGTACCATCATAGTTTTGCAAAGCCTCTTCCATCATCTCCTTTGCCGGAATATCTAAGTGGTTGGTAGGCTCATCCAGAATGATTAAGTTCGCTGGACGTAAAAGCATTTTTGCCAATGCTAACCGAGCTTTTTCACCTCCACTCAATGCCCCAACTTTCTTAAATACGGTATCACCAGTAAATAAGAATCTTCCTAACAGTGTACGAACTTCTTCGTTTGTCCAGTTGGGAACTTCATCATGAATTGTTTCCATGACGGTTTTATTTAAATCCAACGCTTCCGCTTGGTTTTGCTCAAAGTAACCCGGAATAACGTTGTGATCACCTAATTTCACAATCCCTTCTGTGGGTGGTTCAACACCCATCATAATTTTTAATAGTGTGGATTTACCCGCACCATTGGGACCGAGAAACGCAATTCTGTCTCCTCTTTCCACTAGCAGATTTGCCGACAAAAACAGAATTTTATCCCCATAAACATGAGTCAAATCCTTAATCTCTACCACTTCTCTACCGCTACGACTAGCATCAGGAAAACGGAAATGCAGAGTTCTTACTCCGCCTGTGGGAGCTTCGATGCGTTCAATTTTATCTAGTTGCTTTTCTCTACTTTTCGCTTGGGTACTGCGGGTAGCACTGGCGCGGAATTTATCTACAAATGCTTGTTGTTTTTCTAATTCTTTTTGCTGACGTTCGTAAGCGTTAAGTTGTGCGTATTGATTTTCCGCTTTTTGTTGTAGGTAGGATGAGTAATTACCCAGGTAAGAACTGGAAACACCCCGTTCAGTTTCCACGATTTGGTTACACAGACGATCTAAAAATTCCCGGTCATGGGAAACTATCACCATGGGGGTAATTAAACCGCGCAGGTAATTTTCTAACCACTCAATGGTTTCTAAATCTAAGTGGTTTGTCGGTTCGTCCAGTAGTAACAAGTCGGGTTTTTGCAGGAGAATTTTCCCTAAACTCATCCGCATTTGCCAACCACCGGAGAAGGCACTAACTAGGCGATCGCCATCTTCTAGTTGAAATCCCATCTCTGGTAAGATCTTACCAATCCGCGAGTCTAAGTTATATCCGTCTAAAGCCTCAAATTGACGCTGTAACCTATCTAACTGATGAATTAGTTCATCTAACTCTTCTGGATTAGCAGTTTCCATCTCATGGGGAATATGAGCTAAAGCCATCTGCACTGCGTTGGCTTCTTTAAATACAGTCCAAAATTCTTCTCTGACTGTGCGAGTGGGGTCAACCTCAAATTCTTGGTTAAGATAAGCTATATGTAGACTGGAAGGGCGAATAATTTCCCCAGCGGTGGGTTCAATCTCCCCAGAGATGATTTTCAATTGGGTGGATTTTCCCGCACCGTTAACACCAACTAAACCAATCCGATCTCCTGGTTTGACTTCCCAGTTGACATCTTTAAGAACTTCGCCTGTAGGATAAATTTTACTGATATGTTCTAATCGCAGCATGAAGCGTCTCGTAGGTAGGGGACAGGGGGCAAAGCTAACGCCGTATATAATCTTAACAAAATTTAACGCCTTATGTACAATTTTTTGGCTAATTCTTTCCTAGAGTCAGGAGGTAGGGGCGCAGGCTCTGCGCCCTTTGTCAGCAGAAAGAAGAGAGAAGAAGAAAAACGGGGTTTACCAGCAAGTGTTGTACATGACAACTGAGACCTTTTTGCAACTTTTAGTTATAGTATTGTTTGACAATTTCTGGGTTATTATTGCCTTTTTTGAGGAAATAATTTATTGATCAAAGGTTCTGATCACTTTATTCTCTTGTTCTAGGTTTTATGCTTGCTAATTCTCAATTTTATTCGCGGTTTAACAATAAATTAATACTGATTTTTTGAGGCAATTAAGATAGTAAATTAACAATAATTAACATCTTAAATTAATAAAAATAGCCGAAAATATATCTAATTAGGTTGACAATTTACACTCTTGTAAATAATTATCATAGTGAACCCGGATAATCGTTAATGAGGAAAATATGCACACAGTTGTTCTCGTTCTAGTTCAGGTGTTAATTGTAATTGGACTCTCCCGACTTGTGGGACTGGGATTCAAAGTAATTAAACAACCATTGGTAATTGGTGAGATCTTCGCTGGTATCATGCTTGGTCCATCATTATTTGGTTTAATTGCTCCCGGTTTAGCACATAGCCTGTTTCCCCCAGAAACAATGCCTTATTTGAATGTTTTATCGCAAATAGGGCTAATATTTTTTATGTTTCTGATTGGGTTGGAATTAAATCCTAAATATCTGAGTGGTAACTTAAAAACTGCCATTCTCATTTCTAATCTCAGCATTATTGTTCCCTTTGCTTCGGCTTTTGGATTATCTTTCCTCCTTTATCCTTTAGTTTCTGGCAACAATGTAAATTTTGCCCCTTTTGCCTTGTTTTTAGGGGCAGCCATGTCAATTACCGCCTTTCCTGTATTGGCGAGAATTATTACCGAAAATAACTTACAGGGAACTCGGTTAGGGACATTAGCCTTAACTTGTGCGGCGGTGGATGATGTGACAGCTTGGTGTATTTTAGCAGTAGCGATCGCTGTCGCTCGTCACGGTAGTATTGATCAACAAGCTATTTTCACCATTGTTGAAAGCATTGTTTATATTGGCTTCATGTTCACAGTTGGACGGTGGTTTCTCAAACGGTTAAGCAAACATCATCGTCGGGCTGGACGTTTGAGTCAATTCGTTCTCGCTGTAATTTATATGGGAGTTGTGTCCTCTGCCTTAATTACTGAATTTATTGGCATTCACCTAATTTTTGGGGCATTCTTATTAGGCGCAGTCATGCCCAAAGATGAGGGATTAGTCAGAGAATTAGCCATCAAAACTGAAGATTTTGTTCTCATCTTTCTCTTACCAATCTTCTTTGCCTACAGTGGTTTAAAAACACAAATTGGTTTACTTAACAGTCCTCATTTATGGCTATTGTCTGCTTTGATTTTATTAGTAGCAATTGGCGGTAAGTTTACTGGTGCTTATATAGCTGCTCGAATTAGTGGCATTGACAAACGAGAAGCATCAGCCCTCGGTTGGTTAATGAATACTCGCGGTTTAACCGAGTTAATTGTCTTGAACATTGGTTTAGAGTTAGGCGTAATTACCCCCTTACTTTTCACCATGTTAGTAATTATGGCTTTGGTGACAACATTCATGACTTCACCATTACTGGAATGGACTTATCCTAAGCGCCTAATCAGATTAGATATAGTTGAACCAGAAGCAGAAATTCCCTCAGAAGCTGTACCAGCCCCCAGCGAACCTTACCTCATCCCATATCGGATTTTAGTCCCAGTTGCCAATCCCAATGCCCAAAAAGGTTTGTTACAGTTAGCAACAGCGATCGCAGTCAACAACCGACAACCTGCTATTGTTTATCCCCTCAGTTTTATTGAACTCGAAGAAGACTATGGCTTTGAAAGTACCCCCACCGAAGCCGACAGACTGATTGCCGAGCGTCGCCAAAAATTAGAAGAATTAATCGCCACCCTAGAACCACCACTAACACGTTCCTGTATCCATCCCATAGTTCGCATATCTAGCAATGTTGCTAGAGAAACAGCACAAATAGCCAAAATTGAACAACCCGATTTAGTTCTCGTCGGTTGGCATCGTCCAGCTTTTAGTAACAATCGGTTAGGGGGAAGAGTCGGACAAATCCTGGGGACTACACCAGTAGATGTCGCCGTATTTGTAGATAAAGGTGGCGAACGGTTAGAAAGTTTATTAGTTCCCTACTCTGCCAACATTCATGACGATTTAGCATTAATTATCGCCCTCAGAATGCTGATTAATCGTGATACTTGTATGTTACAAGTTTTACAAGTCTTTAAAGGCAATCATGTCCAAGACGAATTAAGTTATGAACTCAACACCATGATTGAGCAGTTACCCAAAAGTGTCCGCGATCGCATTGAAATTAAAACTGTGACATCCCCAGAACCAATCCAAGCCGTAATTACTGCCTCAGAAAATGTTGATCTGACTATTGCTGGTACTAGCCGTCTGTGGGGAATAGAACGTCAAACCCTGGGAAGATACACAGATCAACTCGCCATCCAATGTCGTTCTTCATTACTCATTACCCGTCGTTACAGTCAAGTTACCTCACACCTTACCGCCCTTTTACCAGCAGTTAATACCCAAGAAATAATTCGTAATTCTTAATTTTTGCCAACCAGGTACTATATTGAATCACCACCAAATTATGAAAACAATAACTAATAAAATTCTTCCATCTATCGGGGTAAGTTTATGTGGTTTAATCACCCTTACCCCCAATATCAGTATTGCCCAACCAATCGCACAACTTAATAATTGGGAATTTAACCCCAAATCCCAGCAATTAGAAATTAATATCTCCGCAACTGCAACACCCCAATATTTCTACTTAATTCAACCACCACGTCTGGTTCTCGATTTACCTAATACCAAACTCGGTAAAGTCCTCACCCAAAAAGAATATGCCGGTGCAATTCAGAAAATTCGTATTTCTCAACTTAACGCCAATATTACCCGCATAGTTCTTGACCTAGCACCAGGAACCAAATTCCAACCCAACCAAGTACAACTTCAACCTCTTTCTCGACAAAAACCCACGCGCTGGGTATTCAATCCTCATCTTAGCTTTTCTCCCGCTAAGAGTCTCTTACCCACACCCGACACTACTCTACCACCATCCACAAATCTCACAAGTAACTCCCAACAACCCTTAATCACCGTACCACCTCTAAATTCTCAAAACCCCCCAGTAATTACCAATTCACCCCTACCTGCCGCTATGTTGACCCCACCTTCAGAAAACAAAAATAGTTCTCCAAATAAACTCAAAGAAATTCCCATAATTGAATTTGGGCAACCTTTACCTAAGAATCTATAAAATAGTAAAAATATAAAAAGTACCGCCTTGTTAAACGCCATTCATCTCACTCCCAATCTCTGACTGGGACAGAAACTTCATCCTGTACATCCTTAAATCCTGGATATCCTGATTCAGACATTTTTTAATCCACTTTGTCAAGGCAAGAGCGTTTTGACTCCCGTTCTAAAGTTGCCACCACAAAATCAAAAGTGTGAGTTTTAACAATTTCAATAGTAGCAACTTCAAAATCACAGGTTTTTAATTCTGGTTCTTTTGTTGTATCTCCTGGAGAAGTACCTGCTTGAATTTGGGAAGATATGGAATCTGCTAAATCAGCATATTCACCCCCAAGATTGCGGAATACATCTACAGCTATTTGTGCAAAGGGTAGAACTTTCTCTTTATCGGTTTCAATTTCAGGTAATAAATCTATAAGTGCGGTAAAACTATTAACTGATAAACCAATTCTGTCACCAATATATTTAGAAACAGCATCTAAAACATTGATTGTTTCATTAGTGGCCATTGCCGGATTGAGTACCTTTCGCACACCAGGCAAAAAATCATAAACTCTAGCTTTTCCGGCTTTATCTTCCTTAGTAACATGAAGTAATCCCCCCATATATACTTCTGCCACATGAACAGGTTGGGCTGTTTTTAAACAGGTTTTTCTAATCAGATTAACCACAGAAATATCCACAGGTGCAGCAGCCATCATTCCTGCTAATCTTTGGGCTGTGAGTGATGCTGTATTTAGGAATTGTTTAACAATTATTTTCGCTTGTTCTTCTTGACCTAACCCCCCGTCCCCCTTCCCTGCGAGGGAAGGGGGGGAATTTGTTCCCTCTCCTTTTTGGGGAGGGTTAGGGAGAGGTGAAGAGAGGTATTCTAAATCAAATAAATAAGTAGAAATTCTAGTATTTCCAAAACCGGCAATTACTCGCCCCCAAAGTTTTAATATTTGTGGGTCTAAATTGAGAACAGGTAAAATTAAAGTTTTATGCCAATTAATATTTAACCAAAAAGGTAAATCATCTAAAATTAATTTATTATTAGCAATACCAGGATTTAAGGCTTTAGCAAAAAGTTTACGTCCTAAAGATAATTGGGTACTATCCCATAATCGTTCAGGAAAGAATTGGACAACAGCAGTAGGTTGAGATTCCGACCAATCTTTTAACCATTGATGAAAAGTGGGATTTTGCCAAAGGGGAGATACACAATCACTAATAAGTAAAGTTAAACCCCGTTTATTTGGATGAATCAATTCCCGGTGCTGATGTTGACGTTGTTCTAATTTACCTCCTTTTTTACGACGAATGAGCATTAAATTATTATTTTGAGATTTAATAGTCAAAACTCGAATACGCCGAAATGCCCCTTGATTTTCGAGAATTTGTTGAAATTCATCTATCAATTCTTGCCAAATAAAAGCAGAACGGGATTCTTCAACTACTAATTCTAAATTTAGCCATCTTTCTGGTTCTGGTTTGGTAACAGGTAGCCATATATCACGTTCAATAATGCGGTTAATTGTTGCTTCTTCATTTAAAATAAATCTGCTTGTAGAAGGTACTTTGCGCTTGAGGGGACGCATTGCCCGACCAATTTCTAAGGAATTTTGAATAGTCCGGGCTGCGGGAACTTGAAACGGAAATCCTGATGTTGTGTTTTTTGTTCCTGATGTTTGATTATTTGGTTTTTTTTCTGGTGATTTCGTATAAACATTAATAACTGAATCTTGTACAGAAGTATCTTGAGAAGGTTCTATTTTTCCATCATCAATTATTTTGGTTTCTGGTGCTTTTGGTTCAGCAATAACTCCCATTTGCAAAGCCAACCAAATACTATCAGCAATATCTTCATCATCCAATGACAAACTGTGCAGTAATCCAGCCTGATCTAATCGGCTGATTAAGCGTTTAATCATAGCATGAGAAGATAATTTATTCATTTTCTTCTTCAGCCTCTAAGTCTTCAACTGCACCTAAATCTGTAAGCAGTTTCTCAATCAACTTACTTTTACTATCAATACGTCCTTTTGTCACCATAAAAATAGCATTTAATAATTGGTCTGTTGCTAGTGTTTCTTCTTTTTGTCTCCCATGAAAATCCTGAATTAGTGTATTTATATCTGGAATTTTAGCAGTTTCTGCATCTAAATGAGCCGTAACAATGTTAATTAAATCATCTATTGACAGTTTTGTTCTTCGTTGCCCAAAATGTGGCATCAAAAGGTAACAAAGCCCTAGCTTTACCCCTATTGGGTATTTACAGTCTCTTATCTGGATATACCTTGAGTGGCTTGGTATTTGTAGCTTTGAGAACCCAAGGGGTAGGTATTCAAGGTATTGCTATTGCTGCTTTAAGTTGTGGCATTACCTTCATTGTTGCCCGAAAAATCGGTTCTAACCTTTCGGAAGCAGACGGTATGGCGTTGACAAAAACCGTTAGTTTGGGCATTGTGGCCTTATTGGTGGTTTGTCTTCTCCAATTTGTCTTTACCTTGTTTGGTGTTTACACACCCAGTTGGTTAGAAATTGGTATCTCTGGTATAGGTGTATTTCTCTTCGCAGGAGCATCAGTAGTTGATTTTTACATCTTACCCCGCACTTACCGCAATGATGAATATTTACCAGCAGCTTTGTCAATGTATCTCACCTACATCAATTTATTTGTCTTTATCTTACGCTTGCTGATTGCTATCAATGGTCGTGATTAAGTATCTGTAAGCATAGAAAACTAAAACTTATCAGGAAAGAAGAAAAGTGAAAGAAAAATCTTCTTCCTTCTTCTTCTTTCTTCTTCCTTCTCCTGACTCCTGACTCCCATATTTAAAATCTTTCCGTATCTTGTGGACTTCCCACAGCACCAGGTTGAGATAAAAAGAAATTTTGAGCCGATTCATTTTGATAAATACATCTAATATCTGGCTTTTCACTATTTAAGTCCCCTGTAAAGCCAAAGGTATTAAGACGATTTTTACATTCTCGTACCTGATCTGATGTTACAAGTTTTTTATTTTCCAAAATTGCCCAGTTATTTTGACGAATTACACATCCAGGGCGGATATTTGGCTGGGCAACAAAGACATTAAAGGGATTAAGAGTGACAAAGAGTCTGGCATCCATCACCATGGCACTAGATCCAAACTGCACACAAATCTCAGGATTTGGCGCTCTAGTGTCAATGAACTCACGGGAAGCTACGTTTGATGAACTTAATGTAGTTGTCGAACTAAACGCAATCCCAATCCCAATTCCCAAAATCATCACTCCTCCTAAAAGGGCAATGGTGGCGAAGTTAAACACCGGGGATTGGAAAATAGAGGGTTTAGGGTTATTTGTTGGTCTAGTATTAGCAGATTTACGTCTCATTTTCGCTTTATTACCTTCGTCCCAAGAGTGGTTTTTTAATTTCTCCCTTATTCAGTATGCCGATCCTTGAAGATAATTATCCCCTATTTTCAATTTTAAGGAAAATATAAAATAAAAAAAGCCCGCATTAGCGGACTTCCTAGCTTTAAAAAATTTACCGATTACTTGACATTCTGACTCTTAGAAGTGTAGTAAACCTTACTACCTGTATCGGGAACAAAATGACAACCAATAGCAGAATTCCACAAAGACTTCCAAACTGGTTCTTTTGATTCGTGGAAATACTCACCCATAATTGGTTTAATTGCCTCAGTCGCTTTCAACAAATTGTAATGAGGCATATTCAAGAAAATGTGGTGAGCAACATGAGTACCGATATCATGATGAATGTGGTTAAAAATTCCATAATTTCGGTCAACACTAGAAATTGCCCCTTTCAGGAAAGTCCATTCTTCCCCACGATACCAAGGAATTCCCGGTTCAGTATGGTGTAAGAAAGTCACCAAATCCAACCAAATAATAAAGACAATGTAAGGTCCAGCGTAGTATTTTAACAACGCCATCCAACCAAATTGATAGGTGAATAAACCTAACAAAACTACCATACTAATCCAAAGTGTGGTGCTGGTGATAATGTCCCATTTTTCGGAAGGCTTAAACAGTGGGCTACTAGGTGAAAAGTGAGAACCTTCTTTACCAGGAGAACGCTTGAATAAATAAACCGGATAAGCCAATAAGAACAGATAAAAACGCCCTATTCTTTGCGATAAAGGCATTTCATCATACTCAGATTCAGAAACAGGATACCAGCTTTCATCATTTTCCAAACTGCCTGTATTCTTGTGGTGAGTTCTGTGGCTAATTCTCCAACCATGATAAGGAACAAGAATGAAAGTATGGGTAATATGACCAACTAAATCATTCAACCATTTATGCTTAGAAAAAGATTGATGTCCGCAGTCATGACCAACAACAAATAAAGCCCAAAACATAGTTCCTTGCATGACCCAAAAAACTGGCCAAAAATACCAAGAATCCAGATAATTAGCCGCTGCATACAGCAGTCCCACAATCAGAACATCACGGAAGAAATAATAAAGTGATTTCGTTACACTTGGCTGAAAACATTCAGCGGGAATTGCAGCTTTTAAATCCTGAAGAGTAAACGGTAATTTTTCTTGACCTTCAGTAGATGCAGAACTAGGGTTTTGATTAAACTCGATTGTATCTAATTGCACTGGATTATTTAATTGATTGTAAATTAGAAATTAACAGTGAGGTAATATTTAATGACCTCTAAAATACAAACTTGAGATGTTGGCAATTGACCTAAACCGGGTTAAATTTGGTTAATTGCCAAATCAAAAGAATTGGTGCTAAAAGTAGAAAGAATTACTACTTCACCGTTGATAATTTTTCTTCACGATATTCGTCAAAAGTTATATAACCAATATCAGTTTTATAAAGTTGACATTGATTAGTAATGTCCTTCATTAAACCCCAAGAGAATTTATATTCATCATGGAGATAAGCACCCCAATTTTCTTTGATGCTGCTGTAAGCCAACCGCAAATTATAGGAAGGAATAGCAGTAGAAATATGATGGGGAACATGAACATTAATATCGTGACAAAGAATTTCTACCCAACGAGGATAATCACAATGAACTGTTCCAAATAACTGTGCTAAAGCCTCATTCCATTTATTAGCAGTTGCAAAAGGAACATCTGGAAGAGTGTGGTGAACAATGGTGAAGGTACTCATCCAGAAATGGTAAACCATCCAGGGAATAACCCAGAATTTAATAAAACCCCAAACACCAGTTGTAATAATCAAAGTTGGGAAAACAATCGCTGCAAAAACAGCCACTACAGCCACAGAAAATTTAACACTATCTTGTTCTTTTTTCGGAAAATTGCGCCAATCAAAATGCACAACCGCCCAATGGCCAATAGAACCTACCCACCAGAGACGTTTACTGATAAACAACTCAAAGACAGACTGTCTACTTTTAGACCAACTTGCAAAAGTTTCTGTTCTAATAGGATGCCAAGCGTTGTCTTCGTCTAGCTTGTTGGTATGTTTATGGTGATGATTATGTTTAATGCGCCAGCTATGAAAAGGGTAAATTAAGAACATCATAAAGAAATGTCCCACTAAATCATTTACCCAGCGACGGTTTGCAAATGAACGATGAGCGCAATCATGTCCAATAACGAAAAAACCTGTTAAAGCAGTTCCTGTAAAAATCCACGCTATGGGTAGAAGAAACCAAGGGGAAATTGCTATAAAATAATAGCCTAATGCAGCCATAGATAGACTGATAAGCACAGTTGTCCATGCTTTGCGGCTATTTTTCTGAAAACATTCCTTGGGTAGACTTTTGATAATATGTTTTAGTTTTATTTGGTCTTTACCAAGGTCTGTGGAGACCGCTATTTCCTGACTTTTGATGATTGATGTAGTCATGAATACCTGAAAAACAACAGACAGCTAGACAAGGTTACTAAAAAAAGTAACTTGCTGCAAAGTTTTGTAACATTAATTTCTGAGATTATAGCAACCTTAGAACAACTTAGGATAGATATTGAGCAATTAAAAATTTCAAATTAAAAATTGCTTTATTTACACACAAAAAGTCAATAGTTTCCAGCCAAAAAATGACTACAAAACTATTGACTTTGAGCAGAAAATCTGCTTATGCCTTTTTCTCTGCCAGCTTTACGTTTGTCGCTAGACCTAGTAATTGTAATAACTGAATTGTCATCCAAGTCAGATCAATTTCCCACCATTCCAAACCATGACGGGCAGAGTATTGAAACGCATGGTGGTTATTGTGCCAGCCTTCACCAAAAACGAGAATGGCAACCCACCAACAATTAGTTGACTGGTCACCAGAATCATAAGTGCGGTATCCGAATTTATGAGTAGCACTATTTACCAACCAAGTACAGTGATAAACCCAAATAATCCGCGCAAAAATTCCCCAAACTACCATTGGCCAGCCACCTAAGAAATATAGGATTATGCCCAAGGCAACTTGTAATAAAATGAAATTTTTCTGTAAAAACTGATAAACTGGGTCATCAATAATGTCTTTAGTGAAGCGAGGAACTTGACTGTGAGCAGGAGCAAAATGAATCATCCAACCCATGTGACTCCACCAGAAACCTTGATTTGAATCATGGGGATCAGATTCAGTATCAGAATGTAAGTGGTGAATTCGATGTGTACCTACCCATTCAATTGGACCACCTTCACAAGATAGTGTCCCAAAGATTACCAAGACATACTCTAGCCATTTAGGCGTTTGAAAACTACGGTGAGTGACAAGACGGTGATATCCCAAAGTAATACCTAAACCTCCAGTCACCCAGTAAAGCAATAAAGCAACACCAATTGCCTTCCAGCTAAAATTGCTCGGAATTAAGGCAAATAGAGCGCCGACGTGCAATGAAACGAAAAATAGGGTATTAACCCAGTTAATGGGAGGTTTAGAAGTAGCAATTGTCATGCAGTAACCTGAATAGAAATTGTTCAGCCTAATCTGCGAGATCCTAAAATCCGCATATCTATTTTATGTTTTTGAATGAGGAAATGATGAACAGCTTTGAACGGCTGCGGGAAGCAGAACAGGCACTATTAGAAATTTTTTCTGGTATTGACGCTCAGGTCAAGCATAATCTTAAAAGAGTATTAGATGCCTTTCGTCATCACCGAGTAGGCGCACATCATTTTGCAGGCGTAAGTGGCTACGGACACGATGATTTAGGACGAGAAACCTTAGATAAAGTTTTTGCCGAAATAATGGGTGCTGAAGCTGCTGTGGTGCGAGTGCAGTTTGTTTCGGGAACTCATGCGATCGCTTGTGCGCTGTATGGTGTACTTCGTCCTGGGGATGAAATGTTAGCAGTAGTCGGTTCTCCCTACGATACTCTCGAAGAAGTAATTGGCTTGAGAGGACAAGGCCAAGGTTCTCTAATTGATTTTGGCATAAAATACCGCCAATTGGAACTAACTGATCAAGGAAAAATAGATTGGCAAAACTTAAACACTAGCATTACCGACAACACAAAGTTAGTATTGATTCAACGTTCCTGCGGATATTCATGGAGGCCAAGCCTCTCCATAGCCGACATAGAAAAAATTGTTCACATCGTTAAACAGCAAAACCCGAACACCGTTTGTTTTGTAGACAACTGCTACGGCGAATTCATCGAAACCCAAGAACCAACCCATATTGGTGCTGACCTCATAGCCGGATCATTGATCAAAAATCCTGGAGGTACAGTCGTGAGTGCAGGTGGTTATATAGCCGGACGCGCCGACCTAGTAGAAGCAGCCGCTTGTAGACTCACAGCCCCCGGTATTGGTAGCGAAGGAGGAGCAACCTTTGATCAAAACCGCCTGTTATTCCAAGGATTATTTTTAGCCCCACAGATGGTAGGGGAAGCAATGAAAGGAACATACCTGACAGGTTATATATTTGACAGACTCGGATATCCAGTCAACCCCCCACCATTAGCACCCAGAGGAGACGTGATTCAAGCGATTAAACTCGGTTCAGCCAAAAAACTGATCGCCTTCTGCAAAGCCATACAGCAGCATTCACCCATAGGATCTTATCTAGAACCCATACCCGACGATATGCCCGGCTACGAAAGCCAAGTGGTGATGGCTGGGGGGACATTTATCGAGGGGAGTACCTTAGAATTATCGGCAGATGGACCATTGCGTGAGCCTTATGTGGTTTATTGCCAAGGGGGGACTCATTGGACTCATGTATCTATTGCTTTACAAGCGGCTATTGAGGCTGTGGGGGAGAATTAAGAATAGTTTCGCGCAAAGTCGCTAAGGAGCAAAGGCGCAAAGGAAGAGGGGGAAGAGAAGGAAGAGGTTAAAGTTTGTTGGCTATGCGTTTAATGCCGTCTTTGATGAGGACTTCACCAAAGTTGATGAGTAGTCCAAGGCGTATATTGGCAAGAGTTAGATAGGTGATAAGTTGTTTTTTGTGTACAGGGTGGAGGGTTTCTAGGGATTTGATTTCAATGATGACTTTGTTTTCAACTATGATGTCTGCCCGAAACCCTTCCTGTAAATGAACACTTTCGTAAACTACAGGTATTGCTTGTTGTCTTGCTACCTGTAAACCTCTACTCTCCAATTCATAAGCCAAAACAGTCTCATACACAGATTCAAACAACCCTGGTCCTAATCTGGTATGAATCTTATAAGCAGCATCAACAATCTGAGTCGCAATTTCATTCTCAGTCATATAAACCTCCTTCTTAATACCTTACCTCCTTCTTCTTCCCTTTGCGCCTTTGCTCCTCTGCGCCTTTGCGCGAAATCTTATTCCGGTAACTTATACTGCCCCACTATCCGCTTCGCAAACTCCGGTACATGAGCTTCTAATTTTTCTCCATGATTCCGCTTCACATATAAGTAATTTCTCGCAAAGTGGGAATCTATGGAAAATCTCGCATATTCTAGTCCTTTGGGGCCAATTTTATCTATGACTACTCCCATTAATTTCGCTGCCCACATGGGTAAGGTGACGGCTTGATCATAAGCTGGTATGCTTTGCTGTACTGCTGGTTTGCGGTTTCCTTGGGACGTGACTGGCTGGGTGTGGAGTTGGTCTTTGACGAGTTCGAGCATTTCTTTGCCTGTATCGTTTCTGACTACTATCCATTGCCATTGGTAAGGTGCGCCCATATACCCGACGACGATATCAGCGAGGGAGTTGACGTAATCGAAGCAACTCATACATGATGGGGCGAAGATGTCTTTGAGGACGTTGGTTTTTAAGCCGAAGAAGGGGACTGTTTCTTCTGAACCGTCTTCGTGTTTGAAGTGGACTCGGAAGTCTTGCATGAATTCGTAGCTGACTACTGTTTGGGGGGAACGGCTGGTGGTTTCTAGGAATTTTTGCAGTCCGGCGCGGGTAACGTTATCTACGCATGGTGTTCCCAGTACGTAGAGTTTTTCTAAGCCGAGTTTTTTCTCTACGGCTCGTAATGCTTGGATTTGACAACCTACTCCGATGACTAATAACCTCTTCATTCCTGATTTTTCTATCTGTTCTAATACGGATAGGTTGGGGGATAGGGTAGGTTTATTGACTTTGGCTGCTAGTATTTCTTCGGGTGTGCGGGCGATGATGGGCATGGGTTGAAAGCGGTCTTCTTTGCTGTTTTGCACACAAACTACGCCTTCAACTAAGCCACGATTTAGCATTTCTATGGCTATGCTGCTTACTATTCCTGTCCATTGTGCGCCTTCTATGGGTTGTTGTTTTCTGGCGGACATCATTTCTTGATGAACTCCAAAGTAAAGTTCGTTTTCGTCTTCTAGGTTGCGGGGACGGTTATGGGTGGTGGTTTCTAGTTCGTCTATTCTTTGGGTAATGAAGGCGCAGGCTTCTTTGACGTAGTGGATGTAGTAGGTGTCGCATAGTCCGCATTCGCTACATAGTTCTTTTGCGGGGCGCACGCTTCCGGGTTTGAGGGCTTTGGCTTTTTTGTGGGATTCTATGGATGTCATCTATTTTGTTTATTTTTACTAAATATGGCTTTTATTACCTTACCGTTTGGGGATGTGAACTTAAAGATAGAAATTGAAATAGAGGAAGACTGGTGTTTGATTGCTGACGTGATTGATATTCCTTTACTCTATAATGAGTAAACAAATTAATACACCAAGAAATTTAAATGCTGCGTATATTCCAAAATTCCAAAAGCGTAATATCAGTGTGTCTAGCTACATTGCTGATTTTAGTAAGCACTATAACTATTTTTCCATCTACAGCTAGTGCAGCAGTTATAGAGATAAATGTTGTTAAATGTGAATCTGGTAGCAACTGCTCAAATATCGCCTCGTTTGCAGCGGGAGCAACCACCGGAATCGTTGCTGGTAGTGCAGTAACACTCGCTGCTACTGGAAACACAGCTACCATTGTAGCGGTTGGAGCAGCTATGGGACAAGCAGCAATAACAAGTTTAGCTCCATTAGTTGCAGATGCTGGAACTATCAGTGCATCGCCAGTTTTAGTTCCTGTAGGAATAGCAGCCGCAGGAGGGTATGCTGCATATCAGTTATGGCATAATTTCAGCGATAATCAAAGTCAAAATGCAAATTAGCAGTTTCTTGTTTGCTGTAGTTTGTACAATTTTGTAAGTCACTAATTTTTTCAGTAATCTGATTATTTCAATAAGCCTTAGGTTAATTTATCGAGGGTTTTTTGCTGTTAATATACATCTTCCATTATCCCACAAAACCGCCTGAGAATTAATTCTCAGTCTCATAGCGAAAGTCTGTTAAAACAGACTGAATAAATATCAATCTTCATTCAGCTTTAGCTGGATTTTGCTATTAGCGTAATTTCTTGGCGGTGGTGATATCATTTAAAAAATGTATTAAAATAAAAGAAACAACATGAAATGGCCTCAGTATTTTCCTGAAAATTGCCCTCCTGAAGCTGCTCAACCAATTTCAGGAACTATTTACCGTCTGGTAGATAATAACCCTCCTACATCTGATGATTTTAGATCATGGCGTAAACAAAATATAGATCAACCTTGCCCTAAAAACATCACAGAATGTCAAACTTGTGGACTCTCTGTTTTTACCTCAGCAGCAGGAGTTTGTAATGCTCGTAATAAAGTTCCTGCACTTCGCAAAAAACAAGTAGCATTAGGATATGGAAATTCTGATTTAGGAGTAATGTTAAATACACCTTCCAGAAAAACAGGTAATCATCATCATACTTGGTGGTTTCCAGCTAATCAAGAACCTTGGAAAAATTTTGAAATTGTTAATATTACTTCTCCTGACTAAACATGAGGTTTATCTATGAAATTACTACCACAATACCCACCGCTAGTAAACCTAGAAATTATTGAAATCTATGAATATTATGATTTTCCCTGTTTATTTAGCTGTCAAAATGCGTCAGGACAGATTTTTTTAGCTGTTTGGATAGATGAAATACCAGATCATAAAACTTGGCTTTATTCTCCTATGTCAAAAGGAAGATTAAAAAGTATTCGTTCTGGTAATATTGATTTATATGATGCTTTTAAAAAATCAGAAGATGGTTTTATTTATCAAGCTATAATTTCTGAAAATGATAATTTGGATGTTGTAGGAATTATATTTTGTGAAAGTCTCAATGATGAATATTTACCCATGGCTGGCGAAACTATTGATTTTTCCGATGCAGTTTTTCCTCTAGAAAATAAGGAAAAAATCAGGATTTAATTGTAAATTAGGGAAGATTTTAGATAAAAGAGCGATCGCTCACCCAAAATACTCTAAATTGATTTATATACCCAACTTATTTAATAAATTGGGTATTTCCGAGTTCACAAATTATTTAAACTGGCTATAAATCAAATAGGAAACTGATAGATAAGCACCTTACCTTGCCAATTTTCTTCGACAAATACGAGATATTCATCATTAGCACGACGGAAAGCACGGATACCATAGGGAATATCAACCCAACCACTTTCTTTCCCAACTTCTGCACCTGGAGTCATCTTTTTCACGAGTTCTCCCGTAGCAGTTTTGTAAACATATACCTCTGCGGTTTTGACACCCACTGCAAATACATAATCACCTGCTACACTCATGGCTGCGGTGGCAATTTCTCCTTTACCTGTGGTGTCGTAGGGAACGACGGTTCGCCATTTGGGAGTGCGATTTCCTTTACTCCAATTATCGAAGCGAGCAATTTCTGATCCTATGACTTTGGCATCATCAGCAAATGCCGGATGTTCAATAGTAAAACCTGATAAATACATAGTATCTGTTTCGGGAAAATATTCAATCCGTCGCAAGTCTTTAAAGGTGCTAGGAGTCCTGATTTTTTTCATCGAACTATAGGTATAAATGGGGTTTCCTTTACTATCTAATCCCTGTAAAGGATAATGACGAATGCCATCTTCTGTTCGCAAAGTTTTCCAAATATCTCCTTTGCTATCTACCCACCAACCTCCGATATAGGGATAGTCTTGACTGCTATCATATTCATTTTTTTCAAATGCACCATTGCCATTACTATCACGCCAAATCCATTCTCCGTTTGCGGGTTGATTGGGTGGCCAATTGCCATTAATAGATTGTTTATTCTGATCATTAGTACCCACAAACATCCCGGCAGGAATTGCAATTTTACCATCTGTTTTTGGTTCAAAACGATAAATTTGCAAAAAGCTGTTGAACATATTTGTGAGGAATAGAAAAGGTTTTCCTTGAATTCGGCGGACAAAAGTTCCATCTGGTGATGTATGCAGCCGTGGATCTTGAGCATATTTAAAGGGATTAACTGTGTAGGCTTTATATGTCCACTGTTTACCAGCAGGCTTGCTATAATCCATGACATATTGTTCTTGTTTGGTGAATATATTTACACCATCTGTTTTTGGATCTGTATCTGCATTATCTACAAATATTAATCCTAGTAATTGCCATTGTATTTTTCCTGCTGGCGAAAATTTTCTTAAATCTGTTCCTGATTTATTGAAGCCATTACTATTTACATAAATATTACCTTTTGCATCTGTACCAACTCCTGTAATGCCGTAGAGTTTGGATGTTTTTATTTCTCCAGGTACACCACCAAAAATACCTTTTTTATCCCCAAAAGTATCTACACGAACCGGCTGATTATTAATATTGTAAATTACCAATTGTTGATTAATCCCATTTTCTGCTACTAACAGTCTGCCGAGATTATCAATGGCTAATGCTGATGGTTTATCAACATCTATTATTTCTTTTGGTAATTTTTTTCCGTCTTGAGAATAATTGACAATTTTTCCAAATTTAGCACCTTTTTGATTTTGAATAATCCACAAACTACCTTTTTTATCAATGGTAATTTTTTCGGGACTATTAACCTTAAATTTGTTTATTTCTGCCATTGTTTCGGTATTATAAACCCGAACAATATTCTCCCCAGCATTGCTAACAAATAGGTGATTATTTATTGTTGCTATTCCTGTGACTTCATGACTTTTGCTGGTAATTAACATACTTTTATCCCAGCCATTCCCTTTCTCAAAAGGTGCAGGTTTTCCTGTTAAGTCATAACGTCTGACGCAGTACCAAGTTTGTCCTTGGGGAGGATAATCTTCTTTAGTTTGATCTACTCCACCTTGAGTCATAGAAATATAAATATATTTGCTATTTACTGTTATTGCTTTACCCCCTAAACGATTCCAACCATGTGTATCTTGGAGGATAAAAATTGGTTTACCATCTTTATATATTCCTGCTTCACTACCAGCTTCATCCCAAGCACTATTTGTGTAAATTGTCCCATCATCTTTGACATACATTCCTTCTATGTTATTTTGTACTCGCAATTTACCATTACCAATGGTATTTCCTAACCAAGAAGTAATATATGTAATTTCAGGAGTTTTGACTGCTTTGGATTTTTTAGTTGTGGCTAAATCCATTGTCATTCCGGCAAATGTTATAAGTAGTCCACAGGTTAAACCAAGTAAAATATTGAAAGTTATTTTTTTTCGCCAATATCTCCTCGAAAATAAGTTATGAAGATATTGATAAAGTTTGTAGCAAGTTTTACTAATCTGCATAAATAATTCGGTTGCTGTAATATGCTTTTTGAATTTTTAATTTATCCCTGTGGGATAGGCTTTTAAATTCTTACTCATAAATTAACAAATAAATTTTATCTTGCAGTTAATTTCATCAAAACTTTATCAACAATATATATTTTCAAAATAAATAAATTATACTTGATACTTTTGATGTTTTTACGAGTATCTATTATTTGTTATGCAAATATATTTTTTTGATGTATTTTGTTTGTGGAAATAGAATAATTTTTATATTTAAACCGATTTTGATTCTCAGCGTCGTATTAAAAGATTATGCTGAAAATAAATTATCTTGGCATTGACAAAATAAATAAAAGCATAAATCAAAATAACTCATCTCAATTTATCTATCAAAGGGGAGATAAGTAAGTGGCAGGTAAAGATATAAAATTAAGTTCAGCATCGGCATCTATTCTAACTTTAGGTACGGGTTGGTTTCCTAACAATCCTGGAGGCTTGGAACGGTATATTTATGAACTAATTCATAAATTAGCAGCATCTCAAGACCAAGTAGAATTATGTGGAGTGGGTTTACCTCTAGATGCTAAAAATACACAGATTAAGTTGACTAATTTAGCTTGTCCAGATAGTAAAATTAGTTCTCGGTTATGGTCAATTCGTGATAATTTTCAGAAAACAAGATTAGGTAAACCTGATGCAATTAATCTCCATTTTGCATTATATAGTTTTCCAATTTTAGATATTTTACCTAAGGGAGTACCGGTTACTTTTAACTTTCATGGGCCTTGGGCTTCAGAAAGTCAGGAGGAAGTTGTTAATAAAAAGTTGAGTGTTTGGCTAAAGGAAAAAATAATAGAACAAAGCACTTATAATCGGTGCGATCGCTTTATTGTCCTTAGTAAAGCTTTTGGTCAGATTCTCCATCAAAAATACCAAGTTCCCTGGCAGAAAATTCACATCATTCCTGGTGGAGTTGATATTAATCATTTTCAGAATAATCTCTCGCGTCAAGAGGCTAGAATAAAACTAGGTTGGCCAACTAATCGGCCGATATTATTTACTTCCCGTCGCTTAGTTCACCGCATGGGAATTGATAAGTTATTGCAAGCTATAGCTATGATTAAAGTGGGAATTCCTGATATTTGGTTAGCTATAGCTGGTCGTGGTCATATTCAAGCTTTACTTCAACAACAAGCTAGAGAATTAGGTTTAGAAAATAATGTGCAATTCTTAGGTTTTGTACCTGAAAATGATTTACCTGTGGCTTATCAAGCGGCTGATTTAACTGTGATGCCAAGTCAATCTTTTGAAGGTTTTGGATTAGCTATTTTGGAATCTCTAGCCTGTGGTACTCCTGTTTTATGTACTCCTGTGGGGGGAATGCCAGAAATTTTGCAGAAATTTTCTCCAGATTTAATTACTGAGGCGATTACTGTTGAAAGTATTGCTGATAAATTAGCACAAGTTATGTTAGGAAAACTGCCTTTACCTTCTAGGGAAGAATGTCGTAATTACACAATTAAAAATTATGATTGGACTAATATTGCTCAACAAGTTCGGCAAGTTCTCCTAGCTTAAATTGATGATAGAGATTGTATGAAAATTCTATTCTTAGACCAAAGTGGTAAACCTGGTGGGGCTGAATTATGTTTAGTTGATATTGCTAAACCTTATGGTCAAAATTCCCTGGTTGGTTTATTCGCAGATGGTGATTTTCGTAAGTTACTCGAAGAAAACCAAATTCCTGTGGAGGTTTTGACAACTCAAGCCATTAAAGTTGGTAAACAAAGTGGTTTATTTCCAGCATTAGCTAGTTTAGGGCAAATAATTCCTTTAATTAATCAGGTTATGCAACGGGCAAAGAAATATGATTTAATTTATGCTAATACTCAAAAGGCTTTAGTTGTCGCGGCAATAGCTAGTTTTTTCGCTCGTCGTCCTCTCGTTTATCATTTACATGATATTCTTTCTCTAGAACATTTTAGTAAAACTAATTTGCGAGTTGCTGTTAATTTAATTAATCGTTGCGCTGCTTTGGTCATTGCTAATTCTCAAGCTAGTAAAACGGCATTTTTACAAGCTGGAGGAAAACCGGATATAGTTGAAGTTGTTTATAATGGTTTTGCTATAGAAAATTATCAAGTTGATGCATTAGAAGTTAGAAAAATCCGAGCTAATTTAGAATTAGAAGGTAAATTTGTTGTTGGACATTTTAGCCGGCTTTCTCCCTGGAAAGGACAGCATATTTTAATTGAGGCTCTTTCTCAATGTCCAGAAAATGTGGTAGTAATTTTAGTTGGTGATGCTTTATTTGGTGAACAGGAATATATTCAGGATTTACATCAAAAAGTTGCTGGATTGGGGTTAGAAAATCGAGTCAATTTTTTAGGTTTTCGCTCAGATATTCCCAAATTAATGGCAATGTGTGATTTAATTACTCATACTTCCACTGCACCTGAACCTTTTGGAAGAGTTATTGTTGAAGCTATGCTGTGTGGTAAACCTGTGATTGCGGCTCAAGCTGGTGGTGCAATAGAATTAGTGGAAGATGGGATTAATGGTTTTTTAGTCACACCTGGAGAACCTCAAGAATTAGCAAAGGTGATTCATAATTGTCTGCAAGAATCTGTAAAAACTGCGAATATTGCCAATAATGCCAGAATTAGTGCCGGTCAACGTTTTGATGTCAAAATTATTAATCAGCAGATTCAAGAATTGCTAGAATCAATAAGATCCCCGACTTCTTGAAGAAGTCGGGGATCTGGAAGTCAAGGATCTGGGTCTTGGGAAACAATGTATAATATGTAATGTATGGGTGGAGAAATCCCGCCTTTACAAATTAATAAATTTTAAAGTGAATTCTCGTGGCACAAGTTGTATTAGAAAATGTTTATAAAAGTTTTCCCTCTCGCGGTGGGGAAGGTGCAAAAACGCAACCAGACGGTACAGATGGTGTAAGTGTCTTGCGACGGATTAATTTAACCATTGCTGATGGTGAATTTATGGTGCTGGTGGGACCATCTGGCTGCGGTAAAAGTACCCTGCTGAGGTTAATCGCTGGGCTGGAGGTAATGACTGGTGGTAACATTTCGGTAGGAGATACCGCAGGGCTTCGCTTGATTAATGACTTACCTCCCAAGGACAGGGATATCGCTATGGTGTTTCAAAGTTATGCACTCTATCCCCACATGACTGTATATGACAACATTGCTTTTGGCTTACGTCGTCAGTTTCCAGATCAGGAAGTTGGCAAAAAAAGACTGACTCAATGGGGCGAAAATCTACTTGTAGGGTTAACAAAAAAGTTACCTAGTGGATTACGGTATATTTCTCCAAAAGAAAGAATTGTTAATGAACGAGTCCAAAAAGTTGCGGGTTTATTACAAATTGAAACTCTGTTAAATCGGTTACCGAAACAACTTTCCGGGGGACAAAGACAACGGGTAGCATTAGGACGAGCGATCGCCCGCAATCCCCAAGTATTCTTAATGGATGAACCATTATCTAATTTGGACGCTAAACTACGAGCTGAAACCCGCAGCCAAATTGTTAAATTACAACGTCAATTGGGAATAACGACGATTTATGTTACCCATGATCAAACTGAAGCGATGACAATGGGCGATCGCATTGCCATTATGTCAGAAGGTAAAATACAGCAAGTTGCAGCACCTTTAGAACTATATAATCGTCCTGCTAATCGCTTCGTCGCGGAATTTATCGGTTCTCCACCCATGAATTTTATCCCTGTGGAGTTTCACGCACCTTTATTAATTACCCATACTAACTTTCGCTTTACCCTTCCAGATGTGTGGGGAAGTGCGTTACAAAACTACGACGGACAAACTTTAATATTGGGTATTCGTCCAGAACATCTCAGTTTGGGTGTACCTGCTACTAAAAATTTACCAGTCAAAGTAGACTTAGTAGAAAACTTAGGAAATGACACTTTTTTAGCTGTAAAAATTTCTGATCCTGATTTACAAAATGTAGATGGACAAACTTTACAAGTTCGAGTTCCCCCAGATAGATTTATAAAGATAAATGACCAACTTTGGTTATCATTTGTGCCTGATAAACTGCATTTTTTTGACCCCAAAACCGAGTTAGCAATATTTCAACAATAAGGGAAGAGGTAAGAAGAAATATATTTTTATTTACCAATTCTCTATTCCCTGTTCCCTATTTTAATGATATAAAGCACTATGGGTTGACACTCCCCGGTCTAAAGACGCGGGGATTCTTTAATCAAAGACATGACTTGCTCAGACAGGATCTCTCCAGCCTGAGTAGAGGACTCATCTCCCAAAGCGTTGCTCATGTCTAGCATGAAAGTTCCGGTATGCCCTACCGTACTCAATCCTCGACTCAGGATATTTCTAGCTGCATTTTGGTAGAGTCGAGGGGGAATATTATTTC
>NZ_VIKY01000311.1:0-17507 GCF_009711925.1 Dolichospermum sp. UHCC 0352
AACCCCACGAACAGTTCGTATTCCCAGAGGAGGTACTCCCACGTGGTAACGCTCTCTAATAGAGTTATTAGTGGTGGACGCGACCAAGAATCCAGCGGCTTCGCTTGGTGGTCTGGCAACGCCCGTTTAATCAATTTATCTGGTAAACTACTTGGCGCTCACGTAGCCCATGCTGGTTTAATCGTCTTCTGGGCTGGAGCAATGACTTTGTTTGAAGTCTCTCACTTCGTCCCAGAGAAGCCTATGTATGAACAAGGCTTGATTCTGCTTCCTCACCTCGCCACACTGGGTTGGGGCGTTGGTCCAGGTGGTGAAGTTTTTGATACATTCCCCTACTTCGTTGTCGGTGTACTTCACCTGATTTCCTCCGCAGTTCTAGGCTTTGGCGGTATTTATCATGCCGTTCGTGGTCCTGAAACCCTAGAAGAATACTCTGCCTTCTTTGGTTATGACTGGAAAGACAAGAACAAAATGACCAACATCATCGGCTTCCACCTGATCATCTTAGGATGTGGTGCGTTGTTGTTGGTGCTGAAGGCTATGTTCTTCGGTGGAGTTTATGATACCTGGGCTCCAGGTGGTGGTGATGTGCGTGTGATTACTAATCCCACACTCAACCCCGCTGTTATCTTTGGCTATTTAATTAAAGCTCCCTTCGGTGGCGAAGGCTGGATTATTAGCGTTGATAACATGGAAGATATTATCGGCGGTCACATCTGGATTGCTTTCACTTGTATTGCCGGTGGTATTTGGCACATCTTCACCAAGCCTTTTGCTTGGTCACGTCGGGCCTCCATTTGGTCTGGTGAAGCTTACCTATCTTATAGTTTAGGTGCGCTTTCTTTGATGGGGTTCATTGCCTCTGTCATGGTGTGGTTTAATAACACCGCTTACCCTAGCGAATTCTATGGTCCTACGGCTGCGGAAGCTTCACAAGCTCAAGCCTTAACCTTCTTGATTCGTGACCAACGCTTGGGTGCTAACGTCGGTTCTGCCCAAGGGCCTACAGGTCTAGGTAAATACTTGATGCGCTCTCCTACTGGTGAAATCATCTTCGGTGGTGAAACCATGCGCTTCTGGGATTTTCGTGGTCCTTGGTTAGAGCCTCTTCGTGGACCTAACGGTCTTGATTTGGAAAAAATCAAGAATGATATTCAGCCTTGGCAAGCTCGTCGCGCTGCTGAATACATGACTCACGCGCCTTTGGGTTCTTTGAACTCTGTGGGTGGTGTGGCTACAGAAATTAACTCCTTTAACTATGTGTCTCCTCGCGCTTGGTTGGCGACTTCACACTTCGTTTTAGGATTCTTCTTCCTGATTGGTCACTTATGGCACGCAGGCCGCGCCCGGGCTGCTGCTGGTGGTTTTGAGAAGGGTATTAACCGTGAAACAGAACCAGTAATGTTTATGCCTGACCTCGACTAGGTTTTTCTGGGCTTAATTTCATTACTGACAATATAATGCTTTTGATAGCTCTTGCCTCACCGCAAGGGCTTTTTTTGTGGTTTTCTGTGTAAGTTCACACATTAAGCTTTATTAAGTAAGAGTAAAAATTTAAAATAAATTTTGCACAGGTACTTACAATAATTAAACATTGCTGCTAATATATAATGTAACAAATCAATCTTACTCAGGGTTAAGCAATGAATAAGCTAAAGTTCGGCACATCTGTATTAACAGTTGCTGCTGGTTTGGTAATGGGGACATCAATAAATCAAGTTGTTATAGCTGAGGAAGTTGTTGTAGAACCAATTACTCAGCCAGTAGTTACAAATGAAGTTATTGCCACATCAATCACTCCTGAAAAAACTGAAACTCATCCTCAACCAGGAACTTTCAGTTATAGTGCTGGTGATTTACTGGCAAAAAGACCACTGGATTTAGATATATTTTGCAAAAGTTATCCTTTAAATTCTCGCTGTACTGAGCGTTCTACTCCATCAAAACCACAGGGGGGAGAGTCAAAACCTACTCAAGAATCTAAACCTAGCGAAGAAATGAGCCAAACTTCTGTAAAAACTAGAGGTTGGGCAATTACACCTGAAATTAGTACATTAGGTGTTGGTGCAACAGTCACTAAGTCCATAACACCTAATGTCAATGCTAAATTAGGCATTAATGGCTTAGGTATAAGTAGAGATATTAGCTTGTCCGATGTTGATTATAAAGCTAACCTCAACCTATTTAATGTGTCTACCCTCGCTGACTACCATCCCTGGAAAAATGGCGGTTTCCGTTTGACTGGAGGCTTAGTATTTCAGGACAATAATATAGAAGGAACTGGAAAACCCAAGAATGGTGTGACTATTAATATCAATGGCAAAGACTATAATAGCAAAACTGTGCTTACATCATTGAACGCTAAAGTTTCCTTTGAAAATAGTGTAGCACCATATATTGGACTGGGTTGGGGTAATGCTGTGAAGCCTGGTAAACGTTGGGGATTTTCGGCAAATTTAGGGGCAATGTTTTCTGGCTCCCCAAAGGTATCATTAACACCTGGGTTTGGTCCAGATGCAACGGATGCTATAAAAGCGGAAATTAATAGTAACATCGAAGCAGAAAGGAAAAAACAAGAAAGTGATCTGAATTGGTTGAATATTTATCCTGTTTTTTCTCTTGGTATTTCTTACCAATTCTAGTTGACAATTTGGGGTGTGTCAGATGTTGGAAATATATTCATTATTACTGAGTTATCGAGTCTGACGCACCCTAAAAAAATATTTAGTATCACATTTGCGTAAATCCTAGTTTTAACTTTCCTCTCTACCAGTTACTATATTAAATTAACTTGTATTTTATTCTTAGATATACAAATGATCATCACCAAACATCGCGCTGATAGAGTTACAGCACTTCCCGGTGTTATGAGGTACATATCTAGCGGGCAAGATGCCCGCACTACAAGAGTTTCATGATTCAACTTTGTACCTCATAAGAGCGGAAACCGCTGTATAACATCAGTTGGCAACAATTTGAGAATCTGCTGCAAGATTTGGGAGAAAATCGGGCGGCTAGAGTGGCTTATGATGATGAAACTTTGGAAATTATGACACCTTTACCAGAACAGGAATATTATACAAAAATTCACACTATCATGTGAAACGTCTCCCAATATCTCTGCTAACCTACTGCACCCCCCAACTTTGGCTCTGACAGTAAAAATAAGGTGTATAGGTCTAGATTGCATTGCGCTGTGGATGGTTTCGTAATTTTTCTGATTGTCCGATACCTCGTAAGTAGACGACCTATATTTATCAATGCAAGATTTTGTTATTCTGTCAATGAGTAACTCCTAATATCTTGACATTTTTTGCTTTTACTCCAATATCAGAAGTGTTGAATCCTCCAATAAAACTTGACAATGTTTGGGTTTTAGCCAGGTAAAATCCCTTGTCTATTGAGAATAGAGTCATTAACTGCTCAAATTTGGTATCATCAATGTCAATGCACAACTTGGACAATATCATCAAAATCCTAACATTCAACACTTCTGGATTTAATCAAGATGTAGCTAAAAATCGAATCTTAAAAACAAACCCTGCCCATCTAGACAAGGTTCTGTTTTAGGTTTATGATTTTTGCAAAGCAACTGGAGGTAAAACCTGATTTAATTTACCACTACGATAACCTTCTAAATCCAAAGTTATATAAATAAATCCCCAGTTTTGAAATACAGATACTAGACTTGGTAAATCTGTCATGGTAACAAAATCTTTAATTTGATCTGGTGATAATTCAATTCTGGCTGTATCACCTTGGGAACGAACCCGTAAATTTTGCCAACCTAAATTTCGCAAATAAATTTCGGCTCTTCCTACTCGCTGTAATTTGGCTATGGTAATTTCTTCACCATAGGGAAAGCGCGAACTTAAACAGGGTTGCGCCGGTTTATCCCACCAAGGTAAACCTAATTGTTGGGAAATTTGCCGAACTTCGGCTTTTGTTACGCCAATTTCTGCTAAAGGCGATCGCGCACCTCTTTCTTTTGCAGCTTGAATTCCGGGACGATAATCATGTAAATCATCGGCATTTACACCATCCACCACATAAGGATAACCCAATTCTAAAGCCAAAGGTTTGAGGGTGTCGTGTAATTCGCTTTTACAAAAATAACAACGATTGACTGGATTAGATGTGTAATTGGGATTGTCCATTTCCTGTGTTTGGACAATTCTATGAGATATTCCGATAGTTGCGGCTTGAATTTTTGCGTCTTCTAATTCTTCTGGTAATAAAGAAGGAGAAACCGCAGTTACAGCCAAAGCGCGATCGCCTAACACATCATAAGCAATCTTAGCTACTAATGTACTGTCAACTCCGCCAGAATAGGCTATTAAAGCCTGCTCCATTTCTGTAAAGAACTCTTTTAACTGCTCTAGTTTTTCTGTCCAACTCATCTTCCTAAAACCCCATAATGCCTAACCACTCCTATTTTAGTCATTAGTTGTTATTAGATCACTAATGTTTTCGAGAATTTCTCGCCCCATACGTCAACTACGGATTATAATATTCTTCATAATCTATTCTTTACTTGCTACTGAGTGAATTACAAAGATGAGATGAAATGTTATAAACTTCGCTAATTTTTATTGAAAACTATGAGAGTTAAACGGCTACAAATGCAATCTTTTCGCGGAATTGGTGATTTAACAATAGATTTTGATAAAAAAGAACCAACCGTTTTTATTGGTATTAATGGTGTAGGTATTTTACTTTTCGTTACATATTACTCTTCGAGAAGCCGCTCCGCGTCTACGGTTTTTTTCCGTTCACCTACTTATGATTCCTGCTATTATTCCTAAGTGATCTAAGTTTTTACTCTCAAATTCTTCTTTTTGGTAATTCATATTTTTTGGTATTTTGATTTCATTCAGACTCATTTTCTCATTTTTTCTTCTGAATTTATTGTTAATACCTTATTAATTTCAATTTGTTGGCAATTTTTATATTACTGTCTATATTTATTGCCAATTTAGTTATGTGTTTATATTTAAGCTGTTTCTGTTACTTGTTACACTTGCATCTGTACTACAAAATGAAGTGCGGAATGTGGGGTATAAGCTTTTTATATGCAGATTTATAAAAAATTAGTATTAATTTTTGACAATGCAGTAGGATAGTATCATGGGATTAGCTGTAACTTAACGTACCTGTTCACAAACTGTCACAATAGTTGTTACCAGCAATACACAATATTTGGTATACTTACCCGTACTAATGTCATTTTTTAGTTAGGGAATAGGTAATAGGCAAATGGAAAGATCAGTCATGAGTAAGTATTCTTTCCACTTACCTCTTCCCCAATCACCAATTATCCACTACCTCTTTCCTTAACTACTACATGAATCTAAATCAAGTTAAATCCATCCCCAAATGGACACAATTACCATCTCCATCTATATTTTGTGCAGAAGTATCTATGCAATTGAGTATAGATACATCCGTTGCCCAATTACAACAGCAGGTAGAATATTTACAAATCCAATTGGAGTCAGAAAGACAGGAACATATTCAAGAAATCCAGCAAATTCAGAAATTTCAGACGTTACTTCAACATATTACTGAACACATCCGCGATAGTCTAGATGATCGAAAGATATTAACAATTATTACTCAAGAATTAGTTGATGTATTACAACTTAATCGCTGTCAAATTGAACTTTATAATCCCTGTTTAACTTCTGCCACAGTTACCTATGAATATAGTGCTACTTTACCCCATTTTCAAGACTTAACCACAGTAATTGCTGATTTTCCTCAAATTTATCAATCTCTATTGCAAAAACAAATTTGGCAATCTATAGAAATTGTCCCAGGACATTATTCTGGATTACAGATGATGAATCAATTAGCTTGTCCAATCTTTGATCATCGAGGCATTTTGGGTAATATTTGGCTAATTTGGCACACAGAGGCAAAATTTGGAGAACAAGAAATATCCTTTTTGCAGCAAATAGCTAATAAATGTGCGATCGCAATTCGTCAATCTAGACTACAGGCAAAAACCAAAGCGCAGATTCAGGAAATAGAAAAACAAGAACGGCAAAAAAATGAATTTCTCAAACAGCTTTCCCAAGAGTTACGCACACCGATTACTAATATTAATCTTGCTGTACAAACATTAGAAAGTCTGATGACACCAACGGGAATTTTAGATATAGAAATAGGATCTCAACTATTACAAATTCTCCATCATGAATGTGGACGAGAAAATAAATTACTTAACGATCTTCTCAGCTTTGCATATCTGAAAACCCATTCGGAATCTCCTACTTTAATTACTATTGATTTTCCAACTTGGTTATCTCCCATTATTGAATCTTTTCGAGATGTTACCAATTGTCAGCAACAACAGTTACACCTGGATATCTCCACAGAAATTCCCCCATTCTCCACAGATATCACTGATTTAGAAAAAATTATTACCTTGCTACTCAACCAAGCTTGTCAATGCGCTCCCGCAGGTGAATCAATTACAGTTACCGCCGATTTAAATGCAGCCACGGTAGAATTAAAAATCAGTATTTCTGGTGTAGAGATTCCTCACCATGAACTATCACAAGTCTTTCAGCCATTTTACCGCATTCCCAAACATTCCTCATGGCAAGCACAGAACACTGGTTTAGAGTTAATTTTGGTAGAGACAATGGTACAGCGTTTGCATGGATTAATTCATGTTGTAAGTGCAAATAATCGCATCACGTTTATCATGCACTTTCCCCTGCGACCAGTTTTTTAGCTGCAACTTCCAACTAAAAAAAATATCCCAATCCTGAGTATAAATGTAGGGGTTTAGCAGTGCTAAACCCCTACTCAGGGTATTTGCGGTATGTGGGATAAATATTGATTTATTTTGGTAATTGGTAATTTTATTGGTTACAAATCCGATAATTGTCTAGAAAAAAAATATTGATTTTTGTCTTATTTACATCAAAATAGTCAATATTATGTGAACTTTGTCCAAGTAAGAAATAAAATACTTATAATATCTTTTTAGTTAAGTAGGATACTGAATATGAACGCCCAAGCCAAGAATTTACAGACTTTATATGCTAAAACTCGCTTGCTGCTTGCGTTGTGGGACTTAGGAGGAAGTCAGCAGAAGGTAGCTAGGGGTAAATTGACGAAGCGGATAGACTCCAAGAGTCAGAATAAAGCGGATTATCAAGCTATTTTAGAGGATTTGGAAGCACAGGGGGCTGTTACTGTTACTAAAAAGGGATCTTCAACCAGTTATACTCTCACGTCACCGACGGGCTTAGATGTGTTAAAAGCGGGTTTGCGTAGTGATGAGTTTGAGTTTAATACTAATCTTGGTGCTTGGGTAGGAAATTCTTTGTTGCGATTGTTGCGTCAGATTGATGTTGTAGTAGCTGCGCCGGTTGCATCTGGTGGTGCGGTGATTGGTTCTTATGAGGAGTTTAAGTCTGTCGCGTTGGATATTTATGACAAGTTGAACAGGGACTACAGCCTAGATGATTTAGTACCTATCTATCGCATTAGAAGAGAAATAGGTGAACAAGTTAGTCGTGAAAAATTCAATCAATGGCTAGTGGAAATGCAAGCTGATGACATTTTGCAGCTAATTGCCGGAGAAATACCAGACTTTACCTCTGATAAACGGGAAGATTCAATTTCTATACCTGGTACACAACTACGTTCTTACGCTAAACGCTTGAGTTAATCAAATTATCCCCGCAGTTTCTAGTTCCTCGCACCATACGAAATCACCATGACAGATACCCCTATTTCTCCCATAGAAGCCGTTAATGCTGCAATTAATAGTCACAATCCATTTATTAACGCTGGGATTGTTAAAGAACAGGATGTTTGGGGAAAAGGAGTCCCCGACGTACCCACATTAAATGCCCATGCTTCTAATCAAGTTTTTAAAGCCATTGAGTTTGTTCGCAAAAGTCAATCTAGTCAAGATAAAGTAACTTCAATTGCTATTACTGCACAGCAGGGAGTTGGTAAAACCCATCTTTTGAGTCGCATTCGTCATGAACTGGAAAAAGTAGGTGGTGCTTTATTCGTTTATGCAGGTGGTAATAACTATACAGACTTAAATTTAGTTAAGTATCAATTTCAGCAAACTTTAGCAGATAGTCTCAGTAAGACTGGTAGCCAAGAAGTCATGCAATGGCAAGAAGTAGCCGCAGCTATGGCCAACGAAGGTAGAGAAAATGCTACTACTCCAGCAGAGTTAGTCAAAAAATTTGACCAGGCATATAAAAGTAGTTTAGCTAAAAATAAAAATCTCATGAATGCTCTGCAAAAACAGATTATTAAAAATAAATCTGATGCAGATCCCTATATTATTCGAGCTATTCTATGGACACTTTCAGAAACCCAAGCCCCTTATGCAATTAAATGGCTATCTGGTGAAGAATTAGCTCAATTAAATGCTGATGAATTGGGATTACCCAATCCTAGTAAAACTAATCAAGATAGAGAAGCTGAGGCTCTTAAAAATATTCAACAAATTTTGAATTTAGTTGGTTATTACAACTCGATTATTATTTGTTTTGATGAAATAGATGTTAAAAATAACTCCACTGAGGATGGGTTCCCAACAGAAAGTGTAATTGCTAATTTCGTGAAAATTCTCCATGATACTTTGGAAAATTCAGACCTTAGCCAAGGTGTAGTTATTCTGACGGTAATGCTACCAGAAACATGGAGAGATAAAGTAAACTCCATTCAAGGTGGTACGCCTGATAGAATTTCCAAATTTACACAACGAAAACCAATAGATTTAAAACCTGTTAGTGCTGATTATATGGTACAGTTAGCAACGGTGTGGTTACGAGAATATTATAGTTCAAAAAACTTAATTCCTCCACATACACTTTACCCATTTAAAGAAAGTCATCTGAGAGAATACGGTAAAAATAAACCAACTGTTAGAGAAGCTTTGCGATGGTGTGCTGATAACTTTAAGGTTGAAGAAGAGAAACTCCCTGCTGATCCATTTGAAAGGTTTGAATTAGCATTTATAAGGGAAAGTGAAGTAAAATTTGAAAAATATATCGAGGATAGTTCTCTCATAGCTGAAGCCCTATATTTTGGCTTTAATACTTTAAAAGGACAGACTTTAGAAGAAGTCATGATTCAAGAAATTACCAAAGATATTCTACCTAAATCCAAGAACAACAACTTTATCAACTTCAAAATTATTGGTAATGAAAATGGTAAAGAGGTAAAAATTGGTGTAGCAGTTGTCCAAGATTCTCAATTTACATTAAATGCGTGTTTAAAACGGTTAAATGACTATCATACTTTTGATTTAACCCGTGGTTGTTTAGTGCGTTCTCATTCCAAAATAAAACAAATGAAAAAAACAGCGGCAACATATAGTTTGCTTAATGAGTTAATTTTACACAAAGGGGGAGAAAATGTAGATTTAATAGAAGATCAAATTCGTCCACTTATAGCAATATTCGCTATTTATCAAAAGCGAGAAAATTATCAATTAACAGAAGAACAAATTTTTGATTGTATTTCTAAGAATAATATTACCTTTGATAATCTGTTACTGAAAGAGATTTTAAGTGATCCATCTGGTAATATGCCTGATATTGATGATGAAGATATTATAGATAAATTTCTCACTCCTTCAAATATCAATGAAACAGAAGATACCGATGATTTAAGTGATTTATTTGGTTAATTAATTATGAATAAATCTGTTTCAATCTATAACGCCTTATGTTTATATCCTCCCGATGTTGAAGCTTTAATACAAGGGCGAATTATTGCTGCTATACCTAGTAAATTGCTTACTCATGGGCATAAATTTGCTCTTTATCCTGTTGATACTTCAGTAAATATGCTTTCAATTAAAGCATGGGCTAAATGTGAACTTTGCGAAATTCTAGATCAAACAACTCCTTTAGATATGTTATCTCAATTAACAATCTGGAAACCAGAAATATTTCAGGAAATATTACAAAACCGTCCGCATTTTTTTCTGGCTTATTTGCGGGTTTATCATTTACCTGAACCTTTGGAAATTCGAGCTATTCCCAACATTCAAGAAAAACTAGGAAAATTTGCACCTTTACCTAATAATATTTCTGTATCTGAATATAAACCCGTATTAAGTGATCAGGTTTTCATTCAACGTAAACAACAACTAGAAAAACGAAAACCTTCTCTAAATCCTGAACTGGAAGAATTACAAAGTGCATTATCACAAATAGCCAATAATAATCCAGTAGCACAACAATTAGAAAATGAAATTAAAGTATTTTTAGGTTGGAGTAATGCACCAACTACAAATACAATAGATGCTGATTTAGATTGGATAAAAACAATTACAACATTAGGAGATAGAAGCATAGAAAAAGATGATACTACAAGCAACTATCAAGCGGGTACAAATTTTGAAATTGTTACACGCAAAAGCCTTAATTTTTTAGGATTTAAAGTAGAGGAAGATCATAAAGGTGGTGCTGGAGGTTTAGATTTATATTGTTCACAACCTTATTCTTTAGTTTGCGAATGTAAAGCAGGTAAAAGCATTCCTCATAACACAGTAGAAGAATTAGATAGAATTGGTAAAAGACATCTTCAAGAAAATTATCTTCAAGCTGTGCGGTTAATTATTGGACCTGGTGAACCTACTAAAAACTTGAAAAAATCTGCTCAAATCTCTAAAGTCAGTATTATCAAAGCTATGACATTACAAAAATTAGTTGAACTCAAAGCAAAATATCCAGGTGCAATAAACTTAATTGAATTAAAGCAATACTTAGAACCGGGACAAATTGATGATAAAATTAACGAATATATAGATAAAATAGAAAAAGAGATTAAATTGCGATCGCATATTATCCAACTCGTCAAAAAACATCTAGAAAAGACAGGTACTAAAGATGCTCAATTTAGTAATCTTTGCATAGCATATCTTTATAATAATCCACCACAAAAGCTAGAAGATAGAGAATTATATGACATTCTCATAGAACTATCATCACCATTAACAGGCTACTTGGGAAGAATTAAAGAAGATTTTTGGAAAAGAGATCGCTTTTACTATTTGCGCGACTTACCAATAAATTAAAAATAACTCTTTTCTTCCTTCTTTTCTTCGTAGCATTGAAAATCGTCGTTATGGCACTAGGCAAGAGGCAAGAGTGAAGAGGGTTTGGGCGATTTTACTTTTCGTTACATATTACTCTTCGAGAAGCCGCTCCGCGTCTACGGTTTTTTTCCGTTCACCTACTTATCGGGAAAATCAACGACTTGAAAGCCTTGCTGTAATAATCTTAGAGTAGATGCTAATTGACCAGACTGCATTTCCCTTATAAGCTCAAAACTATTTGTAGTTTTTAATTGTTCCCAGTTTTTATCCTGTAAATCCTTTAATCCTGTACTTCGACTTACTTCGACAAGCTCAGTACAAGTCGTTCAGTAACCGGTCATCCTGATTCAGACATTCTCACATACAACAAGCTTGATAAAAAAGTCAATTAGTCTTAATTTTAGTTACAGTTAGATCACAAATAAATCGTGAGGGGTGAGACTATGCGTGTTTTGCTAGTTTATCCAATATTTCCAAGCACCTTTTGGTCTTATGAGAAAATTCTGGCACTGGTTGACAGAAAGGTGTTGTTACCACCATTGGGTTTAGTAACGGTAGCGGCAATTTTGCCCCAAGAATGGGAATTTAAGCTTGTAGATCGTAACATTCGCGCCGCCACAGAAGCAGAATGGGCATGGGCAGATATGGTGATTTTCTCCGCCATGATTGTCCAAAAACAAGACTTACTTGAGCAAATTCGGGCAGCGAAAAGACGCGGTAAGCTGGTGGCTTTGGGCGGTCCTTATCCTACCTCCACACCCCATGAAGTGGAAGCCGCAGGGGCAGATTACCTGATTCTCGATGAAGGGGAACTGACTTTACCCATGTTTGTGGAAGCTGTGCAACGGGGTGAAAAATCGGGAGTTTTCCGGGCTGCTGAAAAGCCTGATGTTACCAGTACACCCATTCCCCGTTTTGATTTATTAGAGTTTAATGCCTATGATATGATGTCGGTGCAGTTTTCGCGGGGTTGTCCCTTCCAGTGCGAATTTTGCGACATTATTGTTTTATATGGTCGCAAACCGAGAACTAAAACTCCTGCACAACTGTTAGCCGAGTTAGATTATCTCTATGATTTAGGTTGGCGGCGGGGTGTGTTTATGGTGGATGATAACTTTATTGGCAATAAGCGAAATGTGAAATTGTTGCTGAAAGAGTTAAAAGTTTGGATGGCAGATCATCAATATCCCTTCAATTTTGACACAGAAGCTTCCATTGATTTAGCACAAGATCAAGAAATGATGGAGTTGATGGTTGACTGTGGATTTAAAGCCGTATTTTTGGGGATTGAAACCCCAGACGAAGATAGTTTACAACTAACTAAGAAGTTCCAAAATACTCGCAGTTCCTTAACTGAATCTGTAGAAACCATTATCAGAACTGGACTGCGGCCAATGGCTGGGTTTATTATTGGTTTTGATGGTGAAAAAGCGGGTGCAGGCGATCGCATTGTCCGTTTTGCTGAATTAGCAGCTATTCCTTCTACTACCTTTGCCATGTTGCAAGCGTTACCCAATACCGCTTTATGGCATCGGTTGACCAAAGAAGGCAGATTGCGGGAAAACCAAGATGGAAACATCAATCAAACCACATTGATGAATTTCATTCCTACCCGTCCTCTAGAAGAATTGGCTAGGGAATATGTGGAAGCTTTCTGTGCTTTGTATGACCCTGCTGCTTATTTAGATCGCACCTATCGCTGTTTTATGATGTTGGGTTCTCCCAAATGGACAGCACCAGCAAAAATGCCAGAATGGGTAGTTGTCAGAGCCTTATTAATTGTAATTTGGCGACAAGGATTTAAACGAGAAACTCGTTGGAAATTCTGGCATCACTTCTTTAGTATTCTCAAGCATAACCCCAAGGTAATTGAACAATACGTTTCTACTTGCGCTCACATTGAGCATTTTATGGAATATCGGCAAATTGTCCGTGATGAAATCGAAAGTCAATTAGCTGAATATTTAGCCCAAGGTGCAGAAACACCTTATGTACCTGTTAAGGAAAAAGCAGAAGCTGTAGTTTAATAATACCCAGATCCCCGATTTCTTTGAGAAGTCGGGGATCTATTTTGTGATCGGCAAAGTCACGGTAAAAGTTGAACCTACTCCCACTTGACTATTGACTGTAATTTCTCCTCTGTGGGCTATAACGCACTGTTTGACGATTGTTAATCCTAAACCACTACCAGGAATGATTCCCACATTTTCTCCTCTGTGAAATGGTTGAAATAGTTGTTTTTGATCGGTTTCTGTCATCCCAATTCCCTGATCTTGAAATTTTAAAATTACGGTTTTTTCTTGTTTGATTAATTCAAATAGGACTGTACTATCGGGAGGTGAATATTTAATGGCATTATTGAGTAAATTACTGACAATATGCTTTAAGAGGGTTTCATCTCCCAGATATTTCAAACAGTTTTCGGAACTGGTAAAAATTAAATTCAACTGTTTTTCTTGGGCAAATAATTGAGATTGTTGTACTAATTCATAGCATAATTTTTCTAAGTCGAGTATATGTGGTTCGTAGAATAATTTACCTGAATCAGATTTACCAATTAATGAAGCTTCATCTAATAGATTTGATACATTTTTGATAGCAGAGCGAATCAGTTGTAAATGATTGATTTCTCCATCATTTTTCTGTCCTAAAAATTGTTTACGTTCTATAGCATATCGTACAGAACGCACCAATGTATCTGGATTTACGTGTCTTTTGACTAGATAATCTTGCGCTCCTTGTCTGACTGCTTCAATGGCTAATTCTTCATCATTGGTGTTAGTCAAAACTATGATGGGGTTGCTAGGATTTTGTTTGAGTAACTGGGGTATGGAAGCTAATCCTTGACTGTCAGGAAGGGTTAAATCTAACAAAATTACATCGTATTTTTCGCTGTTTAATTGGTTGATTCCGTCTTGGAGTTTTTGGACGTGAACTAAACTAAAATTTTGAGATTTTGTGAGTTTAATAAACTCTTGTAATAACCTGGCTTCTGCTAAGTTATCTTCAATTAATAGGATTTTTAATGTGGAAGTTGCGGTAATCATTTCCTGGTTTTACCTCTTGCAAGTTTTCAGCCCGTCTCAGAATGAATTCTGAGTCTAATAGCAAAAGTCGTCTAAAGACGACTAAAAGAAAGTTTGTAGTCCGTTTTAACGGACTTGAGTTATTAGCCCTGATAGCGAAGCGTCGCGTAAGCCATACTTTAGTTCTGGGTGGATTATGTTTAGAACGAAATAGCCCTGGACATTGAGTAGTTTTCTTGTTATTCTCATGGTAAGGTCGCGGTAGAAAACCAAAAGTCTTCAATACCTTTGATGATTTGGAATAGCTGACTCAGATTACGAGGTTTTGTAATGTAGCAGTTAGCGTGTAAGTCGTAACTATGGAAAATGTCATCTTGATTTTTTGAAGTTGTCAAAATGACGACAGGAATGCGTTTTAGTTGAGGATCAGATTTAATTTCTGCTAATACCTCTCTCCCATCTTTTCTGGGTAAATTCAAATCTAATAAAATTAAATCAGGTCGTTGTGCATTAGCATATTCTCCTTCTTGATGGAGGTAATTCATAGCTTCTACACCATCCCTAACTGTGACCACTTGATGAGGTAATGAACTGGTTTTTAAGGCTTCTTGAATGAGACGAACATCAGCTTTATTGTCCTCCACTAAAAAGATAATTTTGTGTGTTCCTGTCATTTCGATGCTCATGATCACAACCTCTGACGGGAATGGTAAAGTAGAAAGTTGTACCCTGACCGAGTTGGGACTCTACCCAGATTCGTCCCCGATGACATTCGATGATTTTTTTACAAATAGCCAAACCCATTCCTGTACCTGGATATTCATCTCTAGTGTGTAAACGTTGGAAGATAATAAAAATGCGATCGCTAAATTGTGGATCTAAACCAATTCCATTATCTTGAACTGAAAATAACCATTCATCCTCCAATCTTTTCGCACTAATATGAATCTTTGGTAGTTGACTGCTGCGGAATTTGATAGCGTTACCAATGAGGTTCAAAAATAGCTGAATTAATTGTGTTTCATCAGCCATAACTGTGGGTAAAGGATCATGGGTAATAATTGCGCCGGTTTCCCCAATGCGTTGACGTAAATTCTTCAAAGTCCGATTTAAAGCTGTTTCTACTTCGGTAACTTGAAAAGCAATTCCTAATGTATCTACTTTGGAATATGCGAGTACATCATCAATTAAGTTCTGCATCAAACTTACACCTTCGACAACATAACCAATAAACTCTTTTCCATCTGCGTCTAGTTCTGATTCATAGCGCATTTCTAAAAGTTGTACATAATTACCTACTTGATTGAGTGGTTCTTGCAAATCATGGGAAGCGACATAGGCAAATTTTTTCAATTCTGCATTAGAACGTTGTAGATCTTCAGCTAATTGGGCTAATTCATCAGCTTGACGTAAGACAATATTGATGATTGATTTTCGCAACTCCAATGCAGCTTTGATTTCTACATTTTGCCAGGGTAAAGATGTTAACTGCACTATTTCTTTCCATAAGTCAAATGATTTACGGGGACACAAACGGACATTTCCTTCAGATTGATCAACTGAAAAAGCCTGATGGGGATTTCCACCCCAATTTACAGTTTGAATGACTTCTGGTCGAAACCATAATACATAATTTTGCTTGGAAATGGGAATAGCTAATAAACCACTAGCGACATTTTTAAAGCTGATCGCGTCTGGATAAATACTAGGTAAGGAATTTGTGGAAAATACCTCATCTTTGACATTATTTCTCAGCCATTCTCCTAAAAAATTCAGTTCTTCCTCTTGAGGAGTATTACCAATCAGAGTATACTTTCCAGCAAAATAGATTGCTGCACCTTCAGCATTAGTTAAATTGAGCAGATTTATTTGATTTCTGACTAAACCATCAATAAAGTTCTCTTTTTGAGACATATATTCAACCAATAGTGATTGAACTTGTTTTAAACTTATTTGATAGTCGTAGTCTTCTGTTTCTTCCTTTCCAGAAATTTCTGAAAATATGATTCTTCCTAAAAATTCACAGGCTTTCCGTAATTCATAGGAAACGTATTTAGGTGATTGATGATGACAAGCAATTAAACCCCAAAGTTTGTGATCTTTAATTAAGGAAATTGTCAAAGATGCAGCCACGCCCATATTATGTAAATATTCTAGATGACAGGGTGCAGGACTTCTGAGAATTGAATTAGTTAAATCAATTGGTTTACCGCTAACTGGGTTAATTTTAGGAAAAAGTTCGGCTGATAATTGAACGTTTGTATCGGGGATAATTCTAATCGAGTTTTCTAAAAATAATTGTCGTGCTGGCTGAGGAATATCTGATTCTGGATAATGTAATCCTAAATAAGACTCTAAAGTAGCTATTTTTTCTTCAGCAATCACAGAACCATGTCCATCATCACTAAATTTATATAACATCACTCTGTCAAATCCGGTTATTTTGCGGATTTCTTGCACAATTATTTGACTGAAATCACGGAGACTTTTACTTTTTTCTAAGCGATTAATTGAGGATTTAGCTAAATGATAAAAACTCAAGAAAGGAATATTTTCTTGAGATGCTGTAGGTTCTAGTTCTAAGATTAAAAATCCTTCAGAGTTGCGATAGAAAGTGGCATCAAATATTGTATATTCATCCCCTTGTTTCTTAATCCAAATTTTTGTAGGATTAATAAAATCCAGATTTTCTTCTGACAACCAAAATTTGATTTTCTGGATTTGGTAAGGATCTAGTAAATCTTCTAATTCCTGTTGCACGATATCTTCTGGCGATATGCCAAAAGTGCTGAAAGTATTTTGACTAACTTGTAATATTTGTAAATCTGGCTCTTGTAAGACTAATAAAATTCCATGAGGTTGAATTTCACTAGTTAGATGTATCGCTGCTTCTTTTAAGCTAGTGATATTAATATGTTGCTGCTTGATATTGATATCCATAAAAGCCTTCCCCGATAATTTTGGAGAATAAAATATGTAGATTTCATCTCAATTCCTCACACCTCTAAAAATCACCATTGATTTAGTAGCCTTGATAATGGCAAAGCCCATATTCATAGTTGCCCTCACCCACTATTCTCACACAATTTAAATATCTGTTACCTAATATATAGATAAGAAATGTACAAGGGAAGATAATCAAAGCCACAGTCTTTGTGTACATATATTAAGAAATTTCAATTTTATGTGTGGCTGCACAAAACCATGAAATTAATTCGTCTTTGCATAATGAAGGTATGAATTGTGTTTCGCTCTAATTTCATACTTCAAGTCAGCAATGCCATTAATTCATTAATTTATCTGCGTTTATCTGCGTTTATCTGCGTTCAATCTTTCATAAAACTTCGCGGGATGTGGGAAACTCAGTCACAAAGCGTGCTGAGAGGGAA
>NZ_VIKY01000312.1:0-30016 GCF_009711925.1 Dolichospermum sp. UHCC 0352
ATTACGGAATACCACTTTTCAAACATCCTCTAATACGCAAGGACAAAAAAAATGATGCTAGGTAAAATTGTTTGGTTTGGTGGGTTTAATAATCAAAAAAATAAAGTCAATAATTTTGGTTTTATTGCTCCTTTGGGGGAAGAAAATACAGGAGATATTCGTGTTGATCGAGATGATGTTCCATTAGATGTACAAGAAATTATAGAGGGTAATAAAGGAAGGGGCGTATACGTTCAATTTGATATTGATGCAAAGCGTAATCGAGTAATCAACCTGAAAGTACCAACCTTTATTGGTGTTGTTAAGAGATATCAATTTGGGGGTGCATGGCAGATTACCTATAACGATAATTGTAAAATTAATTTCAGAAGTAAGACTCACTACGAAAGCGAAAGCCTTGTTGCTTTCAGTATTAAGGAAACTAAGGATAGGGAAGCTATGGAAATGGCTGAAATATTCGGAGAGGACGAAGAAATAAAATATAAACTAGCACCATTCCTATTAAGGACAATTAATGATGTACGAGAAGTTGATAATGATGAAAGAATAGTTGAGAAGTATGCTAATAGTAATATATTTCCACTGTTTAAAAAATTTATTATTGAATATTTATTATCTTTGCCCTTGGAGATAGCCGAAACTTTCGTTATTAATAAACTCAAAGATTTAAATGAAAATCAACAAGATTTTATCATTAAGGAAATCGCCGAAAAACTGCCAAATCTTCTAATTATTTCTGCGACATTGCGTTCGTACTTAAAATTTGATTCTTCTAGTCCAAATAGTTATATTGAATTCATAAATAGACAGATTAATCTAGTAGAAGAACATTTAAGAAAAGAATTGATAGATGAACTAATTAAGAAAGTAGAGCAAGCGGAAGAAAATGCACTTAATATATATTGGCAAGAGGTTCAATATTTACAAGATAACTTAGCTTATAAAAATTTCCTCTGGCATATTGCACCAGCAGAAAGAAAAATTCCAATAATTGCTGAATACACATCATCTATAGCAAAAGATGTTGCTGAGAAAGTGGTTCTTGAACATCTTAACCAGTTTAATCAACAAGAGCAAGATAAGTTGATTAATGAACTCATCAGAAATGCACCAAAAGTTATCTTGGCTTCTTCTAAGTTACGTTCTTATTTAAAATTTACAGAATACTATTTCAAATTCCAAATAACAGACAATAATTACGGCATTTTTATCAATAAGTACCTTCATATTGTAGATGATGAATTATTCAACGAGATAATAAATGAACTAATTGAAAGAGTAGAACAAGCAGAAGAAAAAGAACGTAATATATATTGGCAGCAAGTTCAATATCTACAAGATAACTTAGCTTATAAAAATTTTATCTGGCATATTGCACCAACAGAAAGAAAAATTCCAATAATTGTTACATATACATTATTTAGCACAGAAGATGTTGCTGAAAATGTGGTTCTTGAACATCTTAACCAGTTTAATCAAAAAGAGCAAGATGAATTGATTAATCAACTTATTAAAAATGCACCAAAAGTTATCTTGGCTTCTTCTAAGTTACGCTCTTATTTAAAACTTACAGAATACGATTACAATAGTTATGGTATCCTTATTAATCAGTATCTTGATAGCGTAGATGATGACTTATTCAATGAGATAGTAAATGAATTAATTGAAAGAGTAGAACAAGCAAAAGAAAGAGAACGTAATATATATTGGCAGCAAGTTAAATATTTGCAAAATAATTTAGCTTATAAAAATTTTCTCTGGCATATTGCGCCAACAGGAAAGAAACAAGAAATTGTTCAACAGCGTGTTAAAACTTTTTTTGATATTATCTCTCGCTTTGAAGATAGCAATTATCCTTACGAGGAATATATTACTCATAATTGGCGTGAATTATATCAGTTCAACCAATCAGATAATTCGTTAATAAGGGAATGGGATGCTGATGTAAATTTTAATGATAATAAAGCAGCACAAATGATTTCAGCGCGTGGGGCTGAGAAGTTAGTAATTCGTTTTTATCAAGCTTTAGGTTATCAGGTAGAAGATATTTCAATTCATCAAGTTACTCAAAAAAGCAAAACCTGGACATTGGGGGATATTAGATTAGATTCTCAATATTTACTTGATGTAAAAAACAGTAGAAAAAGTGTTAATTCCAATTCTTACTCAGAATTTTGTGTTCCCCAATTCAAAGAATCTCGTGGTAATGATGTCAAAATCGTTGGTGTTTTATCACCGTACCTTCAAAAAAAATATATGCAGGGAAGAGAAAACCCTAAATTTCATGTTAAGAATCCTCAAGTACTAGGTGCTTTTGATAAAGCAAAGCTGAGTGAACTAGAAACAATCTTTAGTGACCGATTCATTAGTATAAATATGCCTAGAGAGTCTGATACTAATAAATACTTACCACCTTGGCTATTTGATTATGATCAGCGTTATTATAAACAACAGTGTGAAATTTTAATAGAATTGCAAAAGTTAAGCGACCAGGATATACCTAGTTGGGAAGATATATCAGTTGTTGCTCAAAATTCTATACCTTTATTTGTAGCTGCAAAACGTCCATTACCTCAAAATTGGGTTAATAATTTACCCCAGTGGCAAGTCAATTTCATCAATTTTTTGATTAATCTTCCTATAGAACGAATTACTTTGCCATATTTATTCCTGTCTATATTGAGGCATTTTTTATCAATGCTTTCTTACCGTGGAGGTGATTATAGTCCTAAAAGATATTTAGAAGTTTTCTATCTAAGTGAAAAGCAAATTAAGCCACTAAAATTATACGATCCTTTAAATATTATCGAAGATTTTTGTGATACTTTACAAACTCTTTGGGACAATCGTCAAGCATCTAGACTAGATGAATTCAAAATATTTAAATTCTCTGGTCAAGGATTACTGCAAGGTAAACGTACAGAATCCGAACGTATCCTGCAATACTATTGCCAAAATAAGAGCCTTGATAATTTTTGGCAAAAACGGCAAAAATAATCATATATAAGCGTTTCGATGAAAAGGTAGTTTAGAATCTAAAACCCTTATCCTACCGTCAATACATTTAAAAAATCCTTGTCGGAAACCTTTAAGGAATTTTTAGGGGTGATTGTTTTTGCCAAGCAAGAGCGAGGAACGGGAGTTCATGGTTAAAGCATTATCATCTCACCCTCGTAATTTGACTAAGGTATTGATCCTGACAACAATTTTAGCTTATTGTGGTGGATGGGTAGATGGGATGGGAAAATGCGGATTTAGACCATTAGTAATTGGTAGAGAGCAAAATTGCCCCGGTTGTGGTCGTCTCATCTGCCCTCAAGATAACTGTGGTTTCTGTAGTGATAGATGTTCTGATTACATTGAAAGGAAAAAAAGGAAAAATAAGTAAGAGTAAGAGGTATAGATACAAAAATTATAGGCGATCGCCCCCTCAAATCCCATAGGCGATCGCTAATCATTAGTACAATCCCCTACTCAAAACAAACTCAACTGCTTTCCCACATCACCTTGAGGTTCAACAACCGAAAGTAACTCATCTCGTTTTTTAGCTATCAACTCCAAATAATACCTACTCGAGTGCTTATGACTGTATATCATGCGAGTGCATACCGCTATAATGTTTGCAATGAATTATAATAATAATGATTCAGAGGATGATAAATATGAGTGTAGTTATTCCTAATGAAATACTAACCACAACTCGCATGAATGAAGAGGAAATGAAACGAGAAATTGCGATTATGCTATTTCAAAAAGAAAAGTTAACTCTTGCTCAAGCTAGTCGCTTTGCTGGTATGAATCGTATAGCATTTCAACATTTACTCGCAAGTTATCAAATCCCAGTTCATTACGGAGTAGAGGATTTTGAACAAGATATCAAGAATTTGCGGGAGATGGGTAGACTGTGATTGTTGTCAGCGATACCTCACCCATTAATAATCTTGCAGCTATTGACCAGCTTCACTTATTACAACAGCTTTACGGAACAGTTCTAATTCCTGAAGCCGTTTATCAAGAATTAACTGATCCTGATTTTCCCGTAGCTGGTGCAAAGGAAGTACAAACTTTTACTTGGATTCAAATCCGTGCAATTGAAGATAGGACGATGCTTAAAGCACTTAGCAGTGAACTTGATCCTGGAGAAGCAGAGGCTATAGTTTTAGCCTTAGAAATGAAAGCAGAACAAGTTTTAATTGATGAACGTCGTGGCCGCATGATTGCTGCTAGACTTAATCTCCATTATACCGGAATTTTAGGAGTTTTAGTAGAAGCCAAAAGTCAAGGTTTCATTTCGACTGTTAAACCTCTGTTAGATGATCTTATTAATAAAGCAGGGTTTTGGGTTGCTGAACCTTTGTATAAAAGTGTCTTACGGCTAGTTAATGAAACAAAGTAAAATCAGGCCAGAAGATTATGGGTAATTATTTAATCATAGATGCGATCGCTTAAAGTTAATTTATGGCAAAATGCGATCGCCAGGTAAATGCACAGGCTAACACTTAGTTTCTAGATTTACAAAAAGATTACATAGCTGGAGAATATCAGCCTATAAATTTTCTCAACAAAAGCACCCACTACTAGATATAATTTTCTGTAAGTTGAAAAAAACATTAAGATTAGCGTAAAAATTACATTAAAATAAAGATTACGCTTTTATTAAACTGACTAGCTAAATACCCAAATTAGGAGGAATATATATGGCTCTCGTACCAATGCGGTTGCTTTTGGATCACGCTGCTGAACACGGTTATGGTATCCCCGCTTTTAACGTCAACAACTTAGAGCAGATTCAAGCAATCATGAAGGCTGCGGTGGAAACAGATAGCCCCGTAATCTTACAAGCTTCTCGCGGCGCTCGTAACTATGCCGGGGAAAACTTCCTCCGTCACCTGATTTTGGCTGCGGTAGAAACCTATCCTGAGATTCCCATTGTCATGCACCAAGATCATGGTAATGCTCCTTCTACCTGCTATTCAGCTATCAAGAACAACTTCACCAGCGTGATGATGGATGGTTCTTTGGAAGCTGACGCTAAAACCCCTGCCAGCTTTGAATATAACGTGAGAGTTACCAGCGAAGTTGTCAACGTTGCTCACTCTTTGGGTGTCAGTGTTGAGGGTGAATTGGGTTGTTTGGGTTCTCTAGAAACCGGTGCCGGTGAAGCTGAAGATGGTCACGGTTTTGAAGGGACTCTTGACCATTCTCAACTATTAACTGACCCTGATGAAGCTGTTGACTTCGTAGAAGCAACTCAAGTAGATGCTTTAGCTGTTGCTATCGGCACAAGTCACGGTGCTTACAAGTTTACTCGTAAGCCTACAGGTGAAATCTTGGCTATTAGCCGCATTGAAGAAATTCACCGCCGTTTACCTAACACCCACTTGGTAATGCACGGTTCTTCTTCTGTACCTGAAGATTTATTGGCACTCATTAACCAATATGGTGGCGCTATTCCTGAAACCTACGGTGTACCTGTGGAAGAAATCCAAAAAGGTATCAAGAGTGGTGTGCGTAAGGTAAATATTGACACCGATAACCGTTTGGCTATTACTGCGGCTGTGCGTGAAGCGTTGGCTTCTAATCCCAAGGAATTTGATCCTCGTCACTTCCTCAAGCCTTCTATTAAATATATGCAAAAGGTTTGTGCTGACCGTTATCAACAGTTTGGTACTGCTGGTAACGCAAGCAAGATTAAGCAAGTTTCTTTAGAAGATTATGCTGCTAAGTATGCTAAAGGCGAATTAGCAATGAGAGCGGCTGCTAAAGTTTAATTTGGCAGTATGAGAATTAGGGCATAGCATTGCTATGCCCCTACAAGAATAAACCAGGTAACGTTAATGTTTCCTGGTTTTATTAATTAATGTGATAGACTTAAGTAATGGCATAAATAAGGCTATCTGTTATGACTACCAATTTACAATCTACATCCTTGAGTAGTTATCTTTATGAGCAGGATTATTGTTCGTGGCTAGAAACGACAGCTAAGTTATTGCGTAATCATCAATTAGATCACGTTGATTTTGAGCATTTGATTGAAGAAATAGAGGACATGGGGAAAGAGAAAAGACGTGAACTTAAAAACCGACTCATAGTTTTACTCATGCACTTACTCAAGTACCAATATCAACCTAAAAAACGTTCTTCTAGTTGGGTGAGGACAATTTGGGAACAATTTTATCAAATTGAGTCTTTATTAGAAGATAGTCCTAGCCTCAAACCTTATTATTTAGAAATATTTTCTGATTGTTATTTAAAAGCAGTTCGTGCGGCTAATACAGAAACTAAATTACCTATTGATTCTTTTCCCACAGAGTCTTCTTTTCTCCCTGATGATCTGACTAATCCTGATTTTATCACCATGCAATTAAGTTCATAAATTTAATCGCAAATCCAGTTTCTTTAATTGATTGCCTAAAGATACTAATAATAGTAAGATGTGAAATTTATTGATTGCAATGGGCAATAAATCTGTTGGGAAAAAAAGGCCAAAAAATAGGGGGAAGTTGAACTTTCCCCCTGTTTATCGTTGTGATGATCATTTGACTTTTGATTTTCTTTGAGTTTCTGTCTGAGCATCTGTCTTTGTTTTTTTAGTTGCCATTTTCTTGCAGCACCACCTCGGCCTTTATCGTTTCTGCCCTTGTAGAGACGTTCCATGGAACGTCTCTACGATTTTTTTCGGAGATGTCTACTGTATTTTGGATTCAGTGAGAAAATATTTCAATCTGCAAGTAATTGTTTTAATTTTGTTGAATATGACTATGTAACATCACCAAGGTTTCCGCTAATTGACTCAAGCGATTTTCTAGGTCTTGTTTGCGTCCTAAGAGTTGCCTTAATATTTGGTGACGAGCGATCGCTATACTAACACTAGGAACTTGTTCAACTGGACAGGGACGAGACCAGACCTGACCGGCTTTATCTACTCCACATAGTCGGTAGTCAGTATGTAGTGGTTTATGAGATTCTTTTTCACCATTAGCACAAATTTCTTCTACATAGTCCATGAGACGCTCTACTTCTGCATGGCGTAATGCTGCTGTTCCTACTGTTTCTGGCTCTTGGGCATTGGATTCCAACCAGCCATTAATAATTGGACCTTCTAAGTAAATATCTTGAATATTTTGGACTATTCTTTGTAATTCTATTTGCCAACTAGCAACTTTTTCTTGGATTTCTTGGAGCATATTCATCGCCAGGGCTGGGTTAGCGCCGTGACGATGATTGCTGAATGATGGAGTTTTAAATTTAGGCAGAGTTGGCGTTTTTTCTCCATTGTCTTGGGCTGGAAAAGCTGGGACAGAATCATGGTGGGGAAATAAATTTGCCTCTGGAATTTTATGATTAACTGGATCTGCTTCTAAGTTATTATTGGTTTGGGCGGTAGTTGGGGAATTTTCTCTAGATTCCTGGGGACGGATACTAATGCGAAAGGAAAAGGAACGTTTGGTTTCATCACCTATTTCTGTGGTGACTTCATCATTGCGAGTTCCTAAATCATGTAATGTTGCCTCGATCCGTTTTAACCCTGGTTTCATAAGAATATCCTCAAATTTATGGTCTTGATCAAGAAAGAATTCAGGAGTACAAAAAGGTGGCGATTGTGGGGATACTTGATTTAACTCGTGTATTCTTTCTGTTTAAATATTATATGATCAAATGATGAGTAAAGTGATTTTGGTGACTGGTGCAGCCCGTTCTGGTAAAAGTGAATGGGCGGAAGATTTGGCGATAAATTCCGGCAAAACTGTAGTGTACATCGCCACGGCTACACAAAATCCAGATGATCAGGAATGGCTTGCACGGATTCAAAAACATCAACAACGTCGTCCTCAAGATTGGATAACTCTGTCTGTACCTGTGGAACTGACTGCTGCGTTGGCTCAATCTCAGCCTAATACTTGCCTGTTGGTTGATTCTTTGGGAACTTGGGTGGCTAATTTTCTGGAAGAGGATGATTTAGTTTGGGAAAATACTGTGAGGGAGTTCCTGGAAATTCTGCCGTTAGTTGCGGCTGAGGTGATATTTGTGGCAGAAGAAACTGGTTGGGGTGTAGTTCCAGCTTATCCTATGGGGCGCAAATTCCGCGATCGCTTGGGTGCATTAGTTCGACAGTTAGGGACAATTTGTGAACCTGTTTATTTGGTTACGGGTGGTCATGTTCTGAATTTGAGTTTATTAGGTGTACCGTTACCAGCAAAGAATAGGACATTAGATATTGAGACATCTATTGACATTTCTTCACAATAGGTTCATTATATTAAATATATACGAGAGTTTTGTAGTTAGTTAATTTAAAGTCAATAAATATTTTGAGTAACTGTAATGGTTCCGAATAGACTTGAATGGCTACAAAGAAAATAAACCTTTCTTTTTTAAAACTTGGTAGTTCTAGAGAAAATTTGCGTATTGAACTCGTTGACAGACAATCAAGAGCCTGAGAACATAATTCTAAGGCATATAGGATACCACCTTCACTAACTCAGTTGGTGATGTTGTACTAGATATTCACGACATCTCAGATGTCGGGAAATGTCCCGGTTAAAAGTATCAGTTAACCCATACCATGTTTGACATATTGCCTTTTCGCGTTGAATTAGATACAGTTGCCATCGCTGGAGCTTGTTTATGGGCTTTAGCATTATATTTGAGTTTTTCCCAAGTTAGAGAATGGGTAACGACACAACTCAATCGCTGGTTCAATTTTGCTGAACAGTCCCTTTATACCAGTCAGTCAGAATTTGAAAAGACACGCAAAGCCAGAGAAGCGCAAAATTCCTTCTATGCTTCACTGTTTAGCATTTTCCCGTTTTTAATATTTGGTGGTTTATCTAACTGGATTTTAGATATCAGTTTAGGTAATAGTTGGGGAATTAGCATTGGGATACTTGCTTGTATGGGTGCTGGTGTGTATGAACTAGGACGCAGACAAGGGGAAGAGTAAATTTAAGTTTATGTACTTTGAATACTTTCAATCATAGTTATTTCTGCATCAGTTAATTCATAGAGTTCATAAACTAATTGATTAATTTGTCTATCAGTAGCTTGAATTTGTTGCTGAATCATTCTTTTGGCTGGGGGTGTGTTTGCTTGATTGAGTTGTTGATGAAGATAAAGCATTTGTTGTACTAAATTAACAATTAAATCATGTTTTTGCTTTTCTGAAATTTGAGAATTATCAATAATTTTAATAGGAAGATTGCGAATAAACCGAGATTCAAAACTATAGTAACCACCTCTCATTGATGTAGATGATTTTTTGAGATAAAATTCTAGGACTTGACTATTTAACAATCCTAAAATGTATTCCCATGAATAAATAGATTTAACTAAAATTCCATATCCTCCAGCGACACCACCCGTAAAAAATATCTCCCCTGTTTTATCCCATGTAAATGATGAACCAGTCGCAATATCAGGAGTAAATATTTTTGGTAAAGCCATGACATTTAAAGCTTGAAATCTACTATATCCATACCAATTTTCTCCTAACATTTTACTATTTTCTCTACTTTCTAAATAATCTTTATTATCTAGTAAATAATTCCGGGTTAAAGGATATTCTTTTTCAAAGGTATTCATAGAAATTAATTCCATTGAACCATTATTTTTAAGCATATAGGGAAAAATAATCAACTTATTAGTTTTAGACAAATAATATCTTTTACTATCACCACCTTTAATCAAAGGATGTAGTAAATTAGATTCTAACCAGTATGCTATTTGTTTTTCTTTTGAAAAAACCTGGATTAAATTATCTTCCCGTGATAATTCTTCGACGATATATATTTTATCAGCACTGGTTTTAATTCCTTGAAAAATCCTTTCTGTTACATCTTCTAGTCTAGATTTAATTTGTTGTAATTTTGCAAATAAATTAGCATCTTCTCCCAAAATAAAATTCCATGCTAACCCAGAAGCTAACGAATGATTAATAATTCCTGTTTGACTATTATGATTATTTTTCCAATCTATTAAATCAGTAACTCTTTCCATTTCTAAATCAGATTGTTGTGATTTTCTCAAGAAAAGCAAACAAGTATAAGTTGAAACTTTTGGAAACACTTGTTGATCTCCAAAATGCACTATTTTATGAAGATATTTACCTTCAGCAATTAATTTTCTGATAGATTCCCCATATTGAGCATTAAAAAACTTATGGGGTAAAATAAAACCTAAATAGCCATCTTTTCTTAATAGCTCTAATCCCTTTTCCACAAAGACAACATAAATATCATAGTTTCCCTTACTAGCAGAAACATACTGTTGTTTATAAAATTCAACTTCTAAAGCAGCCCATTCTTTTAAAGCTTGGATTCTAATATAGGGAGGATTACCAATAACTACATCAAAACCACCTCGTTTCATAATAACAGAAAAAGCCGATTTCCAGTCAAAAATATTAACTCTATAAGCCGTATTTTCGTCTAAAAAATTTAATTGAGTATGTTGATAAAATTCTGCGTCTATCAAGGTATTACCACACTGAATATTATAATCTAAATCAGGTAAAGCCCTTTCCTTAAATAGCTGTAATTGTCTGCTAATTGTTTCTCCTGATTCTCCTTCTAATACCTTTAATAATAAAGATAATTTAGTTGTTTCTACCGCTTGTTGATCAATATCAACACCATAAATATGAGTTAATAAAATTTGCTTTCTCTCACTTGCGGTTAAACGCCATTGATGATCTGAAATTTGATAGAATTTATTTTTGTATTTCTTGGGATTTTGTAAATATTGTTCTAAATACCAATCTAGGAGAAATTGATAGGCCACAATTAAAAAAGAACCCGAACCACAAGCAGGATCAAGAATTGTTATATCTTGGATTTTATCTGGTTTCTTATTTTCTAAAACCTTACCAATAGTTTGTTTAATAATATAATCAACAATATAACTAGGAGTATAATAAACACCTCCAGCTTTTCTTACTTCCGGTTTATCTTCAATAACTGCTTGACGACTTGCAGATATTTGAATGACTTTACCTAAAAATTGTTCATACACTTGTCCTAAAATTTCCACAGGAATCACAGAAAATTCATAAGGACTTTCTGGAGGATAGAGTTTTCTAATAATTAATGTTAAAATAGCATCATCTATAGTTAAATTCAAAGTAAAATCATCAGGATTTTCTCGTCTTTTTTCACCTTGAAAATGGAATAAACCCGAATTATAGCGATAATCTGCATTGATAAATAACCGCCCTAATTCTTGATAAAAATTTTCAAACTTTAATAAATTATATAACTGTTGATAAGGTTCAATTCCTCTATCTTCACAAATGCGTAAAAAGACAATTCTATTAATCGTCATTTGGACAGCAAAATTTAACTCTCTTTGTTCAATTTGGGGATTTCTCCAAACAATATTAGCAGCTAAATTTTCTCGCCAAATTTCAATTTCTTGGAGAAATTTTTGATCAACAGTAATCCCAGCTTTAACTTTAGTTTCCGCAAATCTTTCTAAAGAACCATTTAAGACAGCTTCCTTAGAAAAAAGATCATAAATCTCTTGCCATTTTTCCACATATTTTGTATAATTAAAATGTTTGATTCTCGCTATCAATGGAGAATCATTTTTATTTGGCATAATTCGACAATCATAAACTGCAAATTCTTCAAAATCTGTTAAAATGCTTAAAGGTAATTTTGCAGACCAGCCATAACGTCTGACTTGAAAGGCTGCACTCATATTATTACCAACATTAACAGCGGGTTTTTTCGCTTCCACAAAAAACTTTCTGACTCCACCAACCCAAAAACTATAATCAGGTGCTTTGGCTTTGTTTGCGTCGCTAATTTTTAAAGAATCTTCATGAACAACGTCTTTATAAATATCAGAAATTTGTCGTTCATTATTAATATCCCACCCTAAAGCAGCAAAGAAAGGATTGATAAATTCAATTCTAGTTTGTGTTTCATTAATTCCCCCTGCACGATACAATTCTATCGAAGAGTGAAAATGTTCAACAAGTTTAATAATGGTATCAGGTGCTTTCATATTTGAAAAAATGTTAGTTTTATATAAATCTATAATAACTCTTTTTTGACCAAAATTGCCAACTTTTCCGCAGCCCCACCTTCACCCCTAACACTGCGTAACTTATCCCGAATAGCTGCTAATTTTTCGGGATTTTCTAACAAATCTAAAACCATTTTTCCCACAGTTTCGGGTTGCAATTTACCTACCAATTCTGGAACAATTTCTGCTTGCGCCCAAATATTCGGCCAAGCTAACAAACCCTTATTTTTTATCATCCACCAATTAATTAATTTAGCAAAACTAGAACCTACTCCCGGTAAATTTGCTAATATTCCTGGTAAACCATCCCAAGAACGCATAGCATCTAATTGTTGAGTTGGTAATAGGACAATCATCGGGACAGCTAATGCACCTAATTCTGCGGTATTTGCACCAACTGTAGTCAAACAAATAGAACATTGAGATAATAAATGATAAGCGGGATTTTCTGATTTTAATGCTACTATTAAACCTGTAGAAGTCACCAAATTATCACCTATTAAATCAGCACCTTGAAAGTTAAAAGCTTTAGCCAATGGGTTATTTTCAGGTTTAGCAAAATCAGCTAAAGTTGATAAATCTAAAGTTGGTGCAACAGGAATAAAAAACTTTGTTTGGGGTAATTTACTGTGAATATATTCAGCAATAGCTAAAGTTAAAGGTACACCTTGGGTTAATTTTGCTGCTTTTGAACCTGGTAAAATGCCAATAATGTTAATTTGGGATTTGGGATTTTCAATTTTAGATGTTATTTCATTCTCTGCTGCTTCTAACATTAAATCACCAACAACAGTGAATTTATCTATATATTTAGGAGAAACATTTTTCGCAACTTGAGCTTTCATAATTGCAAATTTATCTATAAAATTGTGCCAACGCGCTGACCATTCGGCGTAAACTACTGTTTTATATCCTAACTTCTTACCAATAATAACGGGAAAAAGTTGATCACCACCTAAAAATACCACTGCACCTTGATTTCTCCAATCCCAATTTTCTGCGGTTTTTCCCCATAGTAAAAATTGCCAAAAATCTGCTGCTGCTTGAACTCTATCAACCTCTGGGTAGCCCAACGCTATAGCAGTTTCTTTTCCACTAGCATGGGGACAAGGTGATAATATTACAGAAATTCTTACTTGAGAAATATCATGTCCTAATTGTTCTCTCAATGCTTTGACAACAGGACGTACCCAAGTTGTAACTTCTCCTGGTCCATTGGAAAGAATGAGAATATCTACCGATGAAGTCATTTAATTATTACCTGATAAGTTATAAAATTCGATTATACCGATATAATGAATGAAGAGAATAAAACAGAATCTAGAAGTGAGCATCTCAATTAAATCTAGTAACCGGGTATCTAAAGTTTTGTATCATAGTTAATTAAATTAATAACAAAATCAAATAACAATGTATCATGGTGGTTAGTAGTGTAAATGTTTAATGCTTTCCTTGCTGTTTTCAAAGGGTATCAGGTAAGCTACGCCCTGATTTACCAATAGCAGAATGTGGAAGCTTTAACGGGTAAACTTAGTTGGGTAATACTGATGTCTAAGGAAAAAAAAGGTAATAAAGAAACTAAAAAGCCTAAGAAAGATGCCAAGGACAAAAAAGAGAAAAAAGACCCAAACAGATATGATGGTTTAGGCAAGTAAGAAATAGCAAGCAAATTCCTGAGAATTTCTTGTAGGTATAAAGCGGTATGCACTTGAATGAGATACTAATTTTAATCACGGAGTCCCACAATATAAGGGTTTTACTCCTGACGGCTGACCGCTGAAAGCTAAAAGCTGCTATAACAAGGGTTTTGGCTTAACCGACAGAAGCCCCACGTCTGACCCGATAGGGCAGCGGGGGATGAATGGCGCGTGAATTGACGACGGTTTTCCGACCAACGCGACAGCAAGGAAGGAAAACATGGAGACAATTCACAAAATTTGTGTTATGAATTGAATATCTCGGCAAGGCGAGAGAATAGCGATAACCAAGCTAGATACATGATCATTTTTGTTGATTAACCTTGATTTTGCCTTTGGAACGAGGGGTCAGCCTATCGCCTTAACATCAGTCTTGTTGTTCTCGAAGAGCAAAAAGCTGTTAACTGGGTAGGAAGCCTATACTTACCCGCAAGGGAAGTGTAGGTAGTTCACGTTTATATGGCTAACTCCACGCTAATGAGTTAACCCTAAATAGACTTCAACTCTAACTACTAAACTTCAAAATATTATAATCTAATGGAGCTAAGCGGATTCGAACCGCTGACCCCCTCAATGCCATTGAGGTGCGCTACCAACTGCGCTATAACCCCGAAATTCCAATGCAGTAAGCTTTTCGGCTTATTGGTTAGTTCTTTTATTTGTCTCTTTTGTGATTATACATTAATCTATGTCAATTCAGTCAAGAAAGTTATATTAAGAAATATTAAGCAGCAAATTAACCTTGACACCGATAAACCAAAACAAAAAAAATAGATGTGGTTTTCAACCTAATTAATCTCCAACCGCCTAGAATCATGCTGGAGAACATGAAAAAAAGGCTATTACCGCAGTGCGGAATTAAAAATTAAAAATTAAAAATTAAAAAAGCAGATTACACAAGCTTTTGTCAAATTTTTAATGGTTGATTGACCTACGCCATTGTGTACTAGGGAAATGTTTATTTGATAGCTGAATGCTGACAGTTACGCAATAGGACTGCTATAGTAATTTAATCATATTTTTGCAAATACTTATGGCAGCAAATAAATTCTTGAAAAATATCATTATTAAACTACTGACTGGGGGATCAAAACCAGAGTATGCTCCACAGACTAGTCAACTAACTTTAGCAGATGCGATCGCCAAAATTGACGGGCTTTTTGATTGTGAGGCTGTTTTAAAAGAATTTGATGCAGATGCTACCATATCTTACTACACCCAAAGCGAGTGGGGTTATCAAATCTATCACTCTGGACAAGATGCTATCCACATGGCATTAAACCCTGATGGTATATTTGATCCAGATGGTTATTATGCTCAACCACGAGTAGTTGCTGAACAAATTCGTAAACTTGATGCCAAGACCGTTTTAGAATTAGGATGTGGTAAAGGATTTAATAGCTGTTTTTTAGCGCAGCAGTATCCAGAAGTACATTTCACTGGCATTGATTTAACACCATCGCATATTAAAATAGCACGTCGCAAAGCCGATAAATTTTCTAATCTATCTTTTCAAGAAGGTAACTTTAATCGCCTAAACTTCTTAGATCAATCCTTTGATATTGTTTTTGCCTTTGAGTGTTTATGTCACGCCTCTGAAGCAGAAACACCACTGGCAGAAATTTTTCGGGTGCTGCGTCCAGGTGGACAATTAATTATCTTCGATGGTTATCGTAAAATTAAGTTTACACAACTCCCTAAATTACTGCAAACCGCAACTCAACTTGTAGAAATATCAATGGCAGTTCGTCATGGATTTTCAGAAATTAATGATTGGAATGCTATCGTCCAATCAATTGGCTTTCAAATTCAAACTATTGAAGATATTTCTTTAGCAATTCAGCCGACATTATTAAAATTACAAAAATTATCCTGGAAACTTTTTTCCTTGTCTTGGCAAGTGAAAATACTTATTTATTTGTTACCTAAATATTTAATTAGAAATTCAATCGCTGGTCTTTTAATGCCTTTTACTGTCAGTCCTAAAGGGGAAGCTTTTGGATATTATAAATTAATCTTAGAACGACCTTTAGAAGAGAGTTAAACTCGATGAATTTGAACTTTGAGCGCAGATAATTCCTGCGCCCCTACAATTTCCTAATATTGTGGCACAGAAGGATCAACTAAAATCGAATAAGCGGAAATTCCACCCTTAATATTTTTAACATTTGTAAATCCTTGAGTAACTAACCACCCACACATCTGAGCAGAGCGGATACCATGATGACAGAGAACAAGAGTTTCTGCATGAATATCAAAGCGGATAGGCACTTGTTCACTCCATTGCTCATATTCACTCAAAGGAAGATTGACAAAACCATCTAGCCGTGATAAAGCAATTTCCTGGGGTTCACGCACATCTATTAACTGAAGCGTTCCTTCATTACTGGAAAGACGTTTGGCTAGTTCCTCAACAGTAATTTCGGAAAAGGGTTGATCAAATGATGTATTTGTCATGCAGTTTTTCTAAAAAATCCTATACTATTCATGTTTGCAGAAAAACTAAAAAATATAAAGAATGTGAACAGTCAACACTTAACAAAAAATATTAAACTTGGTTTCCTTATAGCTGGCATAATCACGCTTGTGCTAGTTTGTGTAGCTAAATTCTCCTGGTTTTCGGGGAAAAGTCCAGTTAGTCTTGTCGTTCGCAACTCTCAACCCGCTGCGGCTATATTTGTCTCCAAGTCTTCACCAGCAATGGTATCATTATTGGTCAATCCCGACGGGTTACAGACAATAGCAGCAAAAGGAGAATTTTCTCAACTCAAAAATAGTCTATTGGCAAAAAATAATATAGATTATTCAAATGATCTTAAACCCTGGTTGGGTGATGAAATTACCCTAGCTGCAACTACCATAGATATAGACCGTGATCCAGACAACGGACTACAAACCGGGTATTTAATGGCACTTGCAACTACAAAACCAGAGAAAAGCCGTGAGTTTTTGGAATTATTATTTTCTAACCGGGCTTTTAGTGGGACTAATTTAGGAATTGAACGTTACAAAGGTGTCAAGGTTATTTCTGATCATCCCGAATATGCACCAGACTTAAAAACCCAAAATAGTTTAGCAGGTGCAGTTGTTAATAATTTTGTTTTGCTGGCTAATCATCCTCAAGTTATCAAAGAAGCAATTAATAATTTACAAGCACCAGATTTAAACTTAATTAGTTCTCTAAAATATCAAAAAGCTACTCAACAAATCTCTAAAAATGCTGTAGCTGTGACTTTCTTAAATTTGCCCGAAGTTGGTAAATGGCAAGGATTAGAATTGGCAGAATCAACTTATAATAGCCAAATTCTCTCCTTCGTTTTAAATTCCCAAGGGTTGCTCACAGAAAGTACATTTTTAACAAATTCCCCAGTTGTACCTTCATCTTTACCCCTATCTCAATCTGTAGGAGCATTACAGTATATTCCAGAATCAACAGCTTTAGCGATCGCTGGCACAAATTTGAATAAATTAGGTAATAGCGATATAGCAAAACTGTGGAAACAAGTAACAGCAAGCATTTACGGTTCTAGTGAAGAAGGGATTTCTCGATTACTACAACCCTTCGTAAAAATCCAAAACAATTGGAATTTAAACTTTAGCGAAGATATTTTCAATTGGATAACAGGAGAATACGCTTTAGCCTTATTACCCAATTCAGAAAATACAAGCCCTAATTGGTTATTTGTTATCGAAAAAAACCCAGAATTAGCAGCAGGAATCACACATCTAAATAATATTGCCAGTAGAAGTGGTTTTAACCTTAGTTCCCTAACTTTAGATCAACAAAAAATAGCAGCTTGGACAAAAATTACAGCCACAAGTGAAAATAACACATCTATTAATGTTGACACAAAAGTTAAAGGAGTGCATACAACCTTAGATAATTATGAAATTTTCAGTTCTGATTTAAAGACGCTAACAGCAGTTTTGAGTCAAAAGCAAAAATCTCTCCTAGAAAGTCCTCAATTTCAAAATAGTATTGCGACAATTCCCCAACCCAACCAAGGGTATATTTATCTAGACTGGGAAAATAGTCAAAATCTTCTCAAACGTCAACTACCCTTGCTTAAACTTGCAGAAGTATTGGGTAAGCCACTTTTTGATAATTTAAAATCCCTGACAGTGAGTAGTTATAGCAGCGAACCAGGAACACTTAAAGGTGGAGTATTCTTGCAACTGCATTAAAAAATCAGAATTAACTACACTTTAACAGTCCAGAAGCCTTAGATACTAAGGCATAGATGATTTAGTCCCCAATTAACAATCACCAATCACCAATCACCAATTACCAATCACCAATTACCAATCACCAATTACCAATCCCTAATTACCAAGTCACGATAATATGAGAGAGTAGCTTGTTGTGCTATCAAGGGTACTATCTCAATGTTCTCTAGACTCCGTACCGATTTTCGCATTATCTTTGAACGTGACCCCGCAGCCCGGAATTGGTTGGAGGTTTTGTTTTGCTATCCAGGTTTGCAAGCCCTAGTTTTCCACCGCTTTGCACACTGGTTGCGTCGTCTTGGTCTTCCCTTTTTCCCCCGCTTGATTTCTCACATTGCCCGGTTTTTAACAGGTGTAGAAATTCACCCAGGGGCTACAATTGGTGAAGGCGTATTTATTGATCACGGAATGGGAGTAGTAATTGGGGAAACAGCCATTATTGGTAACTACGCGCTGATTTATCAAGGTGTCACCCTGGGGGGAACAGGTAAAGAAAGCGGTAAACGTCACCCCACATTAGGCGAAAATGTCGTCGTAGGTGCCGGTGCAAAAGTTTTAGGAAATATCGAAATTGGTGATAATGTCCGCATTGGTGCAGGTTCAGTGGTGTTGAGAGATGTACCATCTAGTTGTACCGTTGTCGGTGTTCCTGGTCGCATTATCTACCGTTCTGGAGTCCGGGTTGCACCTCTAGAACACAGTAACTTACCAGATTCAGAAGCCCAAATAATTCGCACCTTAGTTGACCGCATTGAAGCCTTAGAAGCACAAATTCAAGCTTTACAAACTCCCGCCAAAACTCCGGTTTTAGTTGGTAAATTCCTTCCAGAAGATGAATTACCAAAAGAACACAATTTTTGTAATATCAGAGATAAACAGATTCAGGAATTCTTTGATGGTGCAGGAATCTAAGGGGATGTTTGAAAAGTTCGCTACTATATAAGCAAAGTCCACCTGCATGGACTTATGAAACATCAAGAATTTTAAACCCACAAAATAGGGTTCTCTCTGTGTGGTTCCGCGACTTTTAGTCGCCCTTGCGAAGAGCCTAAATTAGACTTTTTAAACATCCTCTAAGAGCCTCATAAGGAGATATGAATAAAATGGGTGAAGCTAAACGTAGAGCAAGATTAGATCCTAATTATGGAAAATCTAAATTAGAGTGTTTTCTTCGTAAGTCAACACTCAGCGACGCTCACGCTATATTCTTAAAAATCCCTAATGATTATGTATTAGCAAGAATAGTCAGTGTTCATGCTTCTATCGAATATGCTTGTCAAGTTTTGGGGTGGTGTAATGAAGTTGCCGCCAAAATGAATAATCAAGTAAGATATTCCCATTACAATGCTCAAGAAATCATGTCTAAGTTTTGTTTTAACCTTATTTCGGAATACGGAGATTATGAATCTGATGATATAGAGGCTATCTCCACCAATCATGGAATAACCGAAATTGTTAAAGGAGTAGAAAAAAAATATATCGCGCTAGAGATGTCTGACGAAACGTTTATTGTTGTGAACAACATCGAGTTTAGTGATCAAGAGAAAAAATCAGAATCTGCTGTTCTCACAGAAGACGGACACTTGATGGTTTTCAGTAGTTATATAACCGCTGCCTACATCGCCGATTATTGCCACAATAATGATATAATCAACAACTGCTTGCCGGTAAAGCAAGTTCAAGTTTTATGGACGGAAGCAAACAAACTACAAGGGAAAATTTAAGAGAGACAGTTCCATTAGCAAAGTTTCAACTTACCTAATGCCTGCAAGAGGACTGAAACCACGAAAGATTAAGGATTAATATCCATGATTAACCACACTCCATTATCATCAACCTGATAAACCCATCTATTTTGTGGTTCACCCCGCAATTCTAAATGATCTACTTGTACTGGTTCAAGTAATAATAGACAAAAATTTTCTAATGGCTGAATATTGTCTGGTGCTGGTGGTGTGAAAGCTTCCGGTGTTTGTACTCTCATCTCACCAGGAATAGGCCAAGCAAATTGTAACCTAGCTGCATCACTTAATTCTTGCCACATTTTGATTCTCGCAGGTTGTAAATGTGGGTGAGAATCAGCACTTATTAATATTAATTCTCCAGTAATCCGAAATTGTTCTCTAGTGTTGGGAAAATACCAGCAAATTTCCGCTGCGGATTGTTTTGATATTTGTTCAGCTTTTTCACTACGAATATCGGTAATAAATTTTAGCTGATTGGTATCGTCTAGAAAGCCGCGAAACACGACGGTACGATTAGCAGGAAAACCATTTTCCCGCACTGTTGCTAGTTGTACATAGCGGGCATAAACGAGGCTGCGATTTTTATGTAGGGCGCGGGTAATCAGACTTCGCCAAGGTGCTAGTGTCATTTTTAATTAATACCAATCAGTGAAAAAATTAAACAAATGACAGTATTACACAGATAGCCTATTTTCCTAAACCTATAGGTAAAACTTTGAGACTTTACTATCCTGGCAATGTACTTTCAGGGTTTTATACTTAACCAAAAAATTAGTTGTAATTTATACAAATACAGGCATGGTACTTTAATCCTAAATTTACTTGGCGTATAGTCATAGTTTGTCCGCAACTAATCATACTTTATCATGGTTCAATTACTTGAACGTCAACGTCAGGGTGCAACTTTTCCAGAACCTGCTCCAGCAGCCAATCCAGTGCTTTTTAGAACCTACAGCCGTCGGACAGAGACAGGTTTAAGAGAAACATGGGAACAGGTATGCGATAGCGAAGCGCTCAGTAGGAATCGCACTTTACGCAGTTTAGTAGAACTGGGAAAACTCTCCCGTGAAGAAACTGCCATTTTAGACAAGATGCAGCGCACTCCAACCTAGTCTTACTTTTCCAACGATACGCAAAAAAATTCCCTAGCTTCTGATCAAAGCTAGGGTCATTAAATACAAAATTCACCCATCATTATGAACCAAAAACCTGCCAATCAGACTGGAATTTTCCAGCCACAACTTCCGAATGTTAAAGATCAGTCATCTAGTATCATTGTTCAAAATACGCTGAACACCCCGCAAAAAGTGGACAATCGGCTGATAGCTGCTAATTCTACAAATACTCCTATACAACCCAATGCAGGAGAGATAATACCTGTACTCACCTATGGAGGTGTGTCTGTAGCAGTGATTATTGCAATGACTTGGTTCGTGAAGATATTGCTTGCCTCTATATCTGAATTACTGGAAGCAATGTCCAAACCTAAGAAATAATTTAATTTTGAGTAAGGGTTTAGCACTGCTAAACCCCTACCTCTACGCATCAAAAACTTTTCAACAGCAGTAGTAATCGCATTTGACAAACTCAAGTAAATAATTTAAGGAAAAAAATGAATAGTGCCGAAAAATCAGCCTTGATTGCCGAACTTGTCCAACTTGGCATTAAACATACTCCTGAAAAAATAGTTAAGATTGCTAAACAAGCTGACGGCAAAATAGTCTTTTTAGAAGAAGGAAAACCTGGTAAAAGAGGAAGTGGACTATTACACATTTTGGATAAACATCAAGAAGACTTTGCCAAACGGGGAATTTCTGAAGATGAAATTGCCGATGTTGTTATGGCTGCTGTAATCAGTGGAATGTTTCTTGGTTATCAAGGAACAGTAGAACCTCGAAGAAAAATCTATGAAGTAAACTTTAATGGAAAAAAGCAGTATATAGCAGTGACAGTAGGCGATAATGGTTATATAGTTGGAGCTAATCCAGCCTCATTACCATAATTCCACCGTAGTAGCTATGGCAATAAAAATTAAACTAATGGCTGATTATGGGTGCGACCCTTTATGGTGGGCAGATGCTGACAAAGTTGGTAACATTGACCCAGCCAAACTGCCCCTCAGCCAAGAAACCATTAACCATTTGAGAAAATGGGCAACTGCTTATAATGCCACATTAAATTGGCAAGATCCTGGTAATTCACCAGATTTGAGTCCAGAAGCAGCAGCAGCTTTTGAACAGGAAGGAATTAGTTTGTGGAAACAACTACAAAAAGAACTTGCACCTAATTATGAAGTTATCTATTTCAGTGAGCAATTAAATCAAGTTGTAACTAATACAAATGAATTGGCATCTTTACTTACTATCTCTGCTTGATGAATAGTCAACGCAAAAATTACACAAACAGCACTATTACATAGATAGCCTATTCTACGAAAACTGACAGATAAAAAGTTGAGATTCTATTACCCTGATAATGCACTGTCGGGGTTTTATACTTAAACAAAAAACAAAAATATAGTTATAATTGGCACAGACTAAGCTATAGCGCAAAGTAGTAAAATTTTCAATCTTTAATCTTAAATCTACTTGGCGTATAGTCATAGTTTGTCCATAAGAAATCATACTCAAATTATGCTTCAAGAACTTGATAGCCTGCGTGACGACGTAGGAGTCATACGTCAACGTCAGGGTGCAGCTTTTCCAGAATCTGCTCCAGCAGCCAATCCCGTGTTTTTTAGAACCTACAGCCGTCGGACAGATGCAGGTTTGAGAGAAACATGGGATCAGGTGTGCGATCGCACTTTACGCGGTTTAGTAGAACTGGGAAAACTCACCCGTGAAGAAGCTGCCATTTTAGATAAGATGCAGCGAAACATGAAATCCCTCCCCAGTGGGCGCTGGATGTGGGTTGGTGGCACAGATTGGTTAGCCAAACCCAAAAACTTCTCCGGTGCTTATAACTGCACCTCTACCAACCTTTTAGACTGGAGTGCCTTTGGGTTGATGATGGATCTAGCCATGATGGGCTGTGTGCGATTCGTTGGCTAGAAACTAAGCCCAGCAAGGGTTTTAGAGGATTAGCCGCAAGGTAACTTTACTCAAAAGGTAAGAGCCTTGACAACTTGATAGTCATGTTGGTGACATTGGATTATCAAAAGTTAGTACAGATAAATCATAGAAATATTCAATGGTTTGTTTGAAAAGCATAATAAAATCTGATGAATTCCAACCCCCTAAGTGCAAGGGTGAAAGCACTTTCCCCACGGTAGCGACTAGCCATCAATCCGTGAAGCGGGAATGAACGGTGGTAAGAAGCCAGTCCAGGCTTCGACTCCAACCAGCAAGAGAATATGGTTAGCGAAAGCAAATCTACGTCTGAATCATCGTGAACATATAAAACAGCTTAGTGGACTAACAGGCTGTGCCAAAAGGCAAGGGCAGAGTGACCAGAATACAACCGTCTGGTCTGCACCACTCGTAACCCCGGTGAACAGTAGAAACCTAAATTCTCAATCAATGACTATCAGGAACGAAGTAACCACATAGATTCTCTCAGGAAGGTCGATCCCTGAGTAGGTGCTAACCGGATGAACTATGTGGCGAGATTGAGTCAGAAGCTAACGCCTACGGTAATGCGTAGGATACGCTGACGGACTCACGGAAAACAGATATATGTAGGTACAATTAGCAATGAAGACGACTAAAACGAGTTTCAAGACTACGGTGGTATGGAACAACATCAACTGGAAGAAAATCCAGCGGATGGTGTTTAAGTTGCAAAAGCGCATACATAAAGCTGCTCAACGTGGTGATGTCAAAGCAATGCGAAGACTCCAGAAAACCTTAATGAAATCCTGGTACGCCAAGCTACTAGCAACGCGAACTGTTACCCAAGACAATAAAGGCAAGAACACGGCAGGGGTGGAGGTCGTAAAATCTCTTGGATATGCCCAACGTCTAGAATTAGCCAACAGTCTAGGAACTACTAGGAAGGTAAAGCCAACCCGTAGAATCTGGATTCCAAAGCCAGGAACAGACGAAAAGCGACCCCTAGGAATTCCCACAATGTCAGACAGAGCTAATCAGGCATTCGCCAAATTAGCCTTAGAATCAGAATGGGAAGCCAAATTCGAGCCAAATAGTTACGGGTTCAGACCAGGACGGGCAGTACATGATGCCATCGAAGCCATTTACTTAGCAATACACTGTAAAGCTAAATACGTGCTAGATGCCGACATCTCCAAGTGCTTTGACAACATTGATCATCAAAAGCTATTGAGCAAACTAAACACATACCCATCCATGAAACGGTTAATTCGTAGCTGGTTAAAAGCTGGTTTTATGGATAGGCGCGATTTATTCCCAACAAAAATGGGAACGCCACAAGGTGGAGTTATTTCCCCACTACTGGCAAACATTGCCCTTCACGGTATGGAAGAGGTCATTAAGGAATACGCCAATACCCTCCCTACTCGGAGGAACTATGGCAGAAAACAAAACCGCAATGCCCTCAGTTTAATTCGCTACGCAGACGACTTTGTGATTATTCACGAAGATATCAATGTTGTGTTAGGGGCAAAAGCTGTAATCGAAGGTTTCTTAAAAGACATTGGTTTGGAACTCAAACCAAGCAAGACCAGAATTTGTCACACCTTTGAAGAATATGAAGGGGAAAAACCTGGATTTGATTTTTTAGGTTTTAACATTCGACAATTTCCAGTCAACAATGGGATGAGCGCAAGGACATCAAGAGGAAAAACCCTTGGTTTCCAAACAATCATCCAACCAAGCAAGAAAGCGATACAAAGCCACTACAAAGTTATATCCGATGTTATTGACTCCCATAAGGCAGCACCACAAAAGGTACTAATCCAGAAGCTTAATCCTATCATTCAAGGATGGGCTAATTACTACTCATCTGCTTGCTCAACAGATGCTTTTAGAGACTTAAATAATAAGATTTATCTCAAGTTGGCATCATGGGCAAGATACAGACACCCCAATAAAGGGGCTAAGTGGGTGGTACAGAAATACTGGACGACCGTAGGTGGAGATAACTGGGTGTTTGGTTACATGAATCCGGACACCGAAGAAAGATATATTCTCTCAAAGCACACTTGGACAAAAATTGTCCGACATACTAAGGTTAAAGGCGAGGCCTCACCATTTAACGGTGATTTCGTTTACTGGGGAGCAAGAACTGGAAAAAGTAAAGAGATTCCCTCTCTACTTGCAAAAACCCTTCACAAGCAGAAAGGTAAATGTGTCCATTGTGGTCTAACGTTTACAACAGAAGACCAAATTGAACTAGATCACATTCTACCAATCAGCTTGGGCGGGAAAAGAAAGTTCAATAATATTCAAGCATTGCATAAACATTGCCATGACAAAAAGACAGCCACGGATGGCAGTCTGAGTAGTTCCTTTTGACAAGGGTATGTTTTCTGAGGAGCCGGATGAGGTGAAAGTCTCATGTCCGGTTCTGGAGACGAGTAGCATTCGTGAGAATGTTGCTTAGTTTAATGGGACAGGTGCGATCATCGAACCACAATATATTAATCAACTTCCCTCTATCCGTAATCGCCTCAATATCACCATCACAGGTGAAATTGGCAGCACACCCCAAGCACAGCGTCGTGAATTTACACAAACCCATATAGAAGCTAACACCGCTACTATCCACGTTGGAGACAGCCGGGAAGGTTGGGTAAAATCCTATCAAACTCTTTTAGAACTTTCTACAGATGAACGCTTCGGTTCGACTTCCTTCGACTGCGCTCAGGACAGGTCGCTCACCGACCATACAGGTGACGTTCAGGTAATTGTTGATATTAGCGATGTCCGCCAATCTGGGGAAACTCTCAAAGGCTTTGGCGGTATGGCTAATCCTGTAAAATTACCTGGATTGTATCAGCGTTGCGCCTCTATTCTCAATAAGGCAATAGGCAGACAATTAAATTCAGTTGAATGCTGTTTATTAATTGATGAAGCTGCTGTCACAATTGTTGCTGGCAATATCCGTAGGAGCGCGGGTATGAGACAATTCCTTTCTGAAGATGAACAAGGCGCAACTGCTAAAGATAACCTCTGGCAACAAGACGCAGAAGGTAACTGGCGTATAGATCCAGAACGCGATTCTCTGCGGATGGCTAACCATACACGAGTCTTTCACCGCAAACCAACCTTAGAAGAATCCATTGCTGCTGTACGTAAACAATATTACAGTGGTGAAGGAGCAATTCAATGGGCTGGTGAAGCAGTTGCTAGAGCTAATGCTGATTTATTAACTACACCAGAAATCAAAAAAGACTTTTTGCAAGCTTACGAGCAAGGAAAAGCTAAAAAATGGATACAAGAACGCCACCCAGAAATTGATGCTAATGAGCTAGAACATAGAACAGGTAGATATGGTTTAAACCCGTGTGGTATTTTATAATACTTGCCTCACGTATAAAAATCAGGCAAAATCGGTGAAAGCTGAGAACAAAGTCGTCTTTTAGATAAATTTGTAAGTTTTCTACAAACTTATATAACAAGATTTACTTGCTAATACCGAGGTAACTGGACACCACCAGCACCGTAGAGCGTAGGGGATGAGCGATAAGGAAGCGATAACTCCCCCAAGAGTGCCTGACGCTACAAAGCGAAAATGTACGCCGAGCTTGATTGAATTAAGTTGTTACAACTTGTGACAACCTCGAAAATCAAGAACTAGAGGATAAAAAGCCTTTAGGATAACAAAACTGGAGATTATTGGTGCTGACTTCCACTGTAATTTGGCTGAAGTACACTTAAACCAACTCGACCCCGACAACTATAAAGAACAAGAAGAGGCATTTACCGCTGGTGCGCTTTCCGTCGTCGCCCTGTTAAATCACCAATTTCTCGAACCCCGCTATCAATACAGCCGGGAACTTGATCCCATTGTCGGTGTATCATTTACCGGTTTATTTGACTTCTTTGTTCATGCTTTTGGTACAGATTGGTTACGGTGGTGGGAAGCAGGAAGACCCGAAACTCCTGAAGGACTGATTTTTAAACGTGGTGAACAAAAATATCTCAACTTCTGGAAAGATGTAGTTCATAAAGTAGTGTGGGAATATTGCGATCGCCATCAGATCAAACGCCCCAACCGGTGTACTACCGTGCAACCAGCCGGCACCAAATCCCTCTTAACAGGAGCATCTCCCGGTTGGCATCCCCCCAAAGCTCAAAGATTCATTCGTCGGATTACCTTTGGCAAAAATGACCCCGTAGCCCTAGCTTGTATAGATTATGGTTACAACGTCATTCCTTCCCAATCTGACAAAGATGAAAACGGCAACTTACTTAATGATCCTTTTGATCCTCGCTGTACAGAATGGTTAGTAGAAATACCCGTCGCTGTATCTTGGGCTGATTTACCCGGTGCTGATGTCATTGATGTATCTCAGTTTTCCGTTTTAGCCCAACTAGATTTTGTGATGCAAGTCCAAAGTCATTACGTCACCCATAACACCTCAGCCACCCTAGAACTCCGTTCTGAAGAAGTTGAATTATTGGGAACACGTATCTATGAAGCTATCCAAAATGATGAAGGCTATATTTCTGCTGCGCTGTTAGCCCGGTTTGACGATTTGCAATCATTCCCCCGTCTTCCCTTTGAACCCATAGACAAAGCCACTTATGAACGCTTATCTAAAGAAGTCAAAGCCCGACGCAGAACAGATGATTTCTGTGGGGCGCTAAGTCGTTACGACTTGGGAGAATTATCAGAAGCAGGACCGAGTGGTTGCGACTCTGATAAGTGTATGTTCCCAGAACAGCCACCCACTTCATAAAATCCGTTTTCAAAGAAACAAGAATCCCCGTCCCTCTATAGGGCGGGGACTATCAGCAAGCCTAAATAATTGCTTGTTAACTCACCCAGCATATAGTACATTAGTACCTAATACAAAAGAAATCTCCCATTCTTGAAGGTGAGGCTTTATTGACTATCAGATTTTGTTAAAATCGCATTCACTGGTTTAAATTAGTTAAAGGCAGTGGCTGTTTTGGCAACTATAATAAATTTTGTCTTAGCTGCAACTACCTTTTAATTTAACCACTTTTGCGATTAATTCAGTCTGTAACAAACATGATAAAACCTGCCCTTACTAAAATTGGCGCTCAAATGTCCAACTTAACTGGCGTAAGAGCGATTATGAAAGATATTAATGAAACCCTCAGAGCTAGTAAGGGACAGGAATTATATAATTTGAGCGCTGGCAATCCGTTGATTTTACCAGAGGTAGAACAGTTATGGCGGGATTGTACGGCAGATTTATTAGCCAGTTCTGAATATGGTGAAGTTGTTTGTCGTTATGGTTCAAGTCAAGGTTATTCACCATTAATTGAGGCGATTGTTCAGGATTTTAACCAGCGTTATGGGTTAAGTTTAACTGAGCGGAATATTTTAATTACTGCGGGTAGTCAAACTATCTATTTTTACGCCGCTAATGCTTTTGGTGGCTATACTGAAGATGGCAATTTGAAAGAAATTGTGTTGCCGTTAAGTCCAGATTATACTGGCTATGGTGGTGTTTGTTTGTTCCCAGAAGCTTTGGTTGCTTATAAACCTACTCTGGATATTGATACAGCCGCACATAGATTTAAATATCGTCCTGATTTTAATCAACTTGCGATTACAGAAAATACCGGTTGTGTGATTTTTTCCCGTCCTTGTAATCCGACGGGTAATGTTTTGACTAATGATGAGGTAAATAAAATCACTGATTTAGCTGCACCCCATCATGTACCTGTATTGATTGATTCGGCTTATGCACCTCCTTTCCCAGCTTTGAATTTTACAGAAATGACTCCGATATTTGGGGAAAATATTCTCCACTGTATGAGTTTATCAAAAGCAGGTTTGCCTGGAGAACGGATTGGGGTAGCCATTGGAGATGAAAACCTGATTCAAGTTTTGGAATGTTTCCAAACCAATGTGGGAATTCATTCTTCTCGATATGGTCAAGCGATCGCAGCTAGAGCGATAGAATCAGGTACATTAGCAAATATCGCGGAAAATGTGATTCGTCCTTTCTATCAGCAAAAGTTTGATGTCTTAGAAAGTACCCTAGAAGCAGCTATGCCTAAGAATATACCCTGGTTCTTACATCGTGGTGAAGGGGCGATTTTTGGCTGGTTGTGGTTGCAAGATCTACCCATGACTGATTGGGAATTTTACCAGGAATTAAAGAAAGTGGGTGTAATTCTTGTCCCTGGTAGTAGTTTCTTCCCTGGTTTAAAGGAGGACTGGGAACACAAACACCAATGTCTGCGAATTAGTTTAACAGGTAGTGATGAGGAAATTACTATTGGTATGCAGCGTTTAGCAAAAGTTGCTGAACGGGTTTATCAAAGTGCGGCTGTAAGTGTGTAATAAAAATGAACCACGAAGAAGCGAAGAACACGAAGAAGAAGAAGAAAGGAAGCAGGGTGCAGGGTGCAGGGGGAAAAGCTCAAAAAGTACCTGTTCCTAATCACCAATCACCAATTACCAATCACCAATTCCCAATTCCCAATCTTGATGATTGGTTGGAAATTGGCAAAATTGTCTCACCTCAAGGTTTAACTGGGGAGTTGCGGGTTTATCCTAATACGGATTTTCCTGAACGCTTTGAAGAACCGGGAAAACGCTGGTTATTACGTCCAGGGGAAATGGAACTTGAAACTGTGGAGTTGTTAAATGGGCGATATATTGAGAATAAGAATCTTTATGTGATTAAATTGAAGGGAGTGAGCGATCGCCATCAAGCTGAAAATATGCGTGATTGTCGGTTTTTCGTGCCTGTGAGCGATCGACCAGAATTGGATGAAGGTGAATTTCATGTGTTAGATTTGCTAGGGTTGCAGGTCTTTATGCAATCATCTGGGGAATTTGTGGGAACGGTGGTGGATATCTTACCTTCTGGTCATGATTTATTGGAAGTTAAATTTGATCCTGCTTTTATCACTAATAACGAAGAGTTGACAACTGATAAAGTACAAAAAACTGTTTTAATTCCTTTTGTGATGGAAATTGTTCCTGTTGTTGATTTAGAAAATCGTCGAGTTGAAATTATTCCTCCCCCCGGTTTATTGTCAATTAATAATTAGGGCTTGCGGAAAAAGTGGGAAAATGCCAGAAAAAAGATGACTAAGTAATTAGGAAATGTTAACTAGTACACTGTGGCGTAAGTGAACGAAGCATTTTCAAGCCTTGTAATCAATCAAATTTTCGGAGCTTTTAATGGTCATGTTATTTACGCCAACTTGTACTAGTTAGTTGTCAGTTGTCAGTAGGGGCGAAGCATTT
>NZ_VIKY01000313.1:0-8832 GCF_009711925.1 Dolichospermum sp. UHCC 0352
TCCAAATGCTTCGCCCCTACTAACAACTAACAACTAACAACGGACAACTAACAACGGACAACTGTACGGGCGAAGCATTTGGAGGACTATTTTTGGCAATGACCGATAATTTATCTTCCAAATGCTTCGCCCCTACTGACAACGGACAACTAACAACGGACAACGGACAACGGACAAATTATGATTGATAGTGAACAAGTTCGTAAAGTTGCTAATCTCGCTCGTTTAGAATTAACAGCAGATGAAGAAGCACAATTTACTACTCAACTGGGTAGTATTCTGGATTATATAGAACAACTCAATCAACTGGATGTCACCAATGTAATACCGACAACCAGAGCTATTGATGTTAGCAATATTACCAGAGAAGATATTCTTCAACCCTGTCCTGACAGAGAAGCAATCCTCAGCAGTGCGCCTCAACAGGAAGGTGATTTTTTCCGAGTTCCCAAAATTCTTAATGCTGATTAGTTAGGAACTGACTGAAGATATAGGAAAGAATCTTTTCCTTTCTCTTCAATTTCTACTGCAATATCAACACAAAAGAGTAGAGACGCTCCGAGGAACGTCTCTACATCCCCGTAGGGACAGGGGATTAGGGGATTAGGTTTTTGGGTATGAGTTTAATATAGCAGATGATTTTTTATTTGCCAAGTATTTGACAACTATTTTCCGTATACTAATGTCAAAAAAACCGAGTTGTATTTTTTCGAACCGGACAACTAGTAGTCTGTCAATCCAAAAATGACGGGTAAAGGCAAGCAGGGGGAGAAGAGGGGGTATTCCGACTGGCACATTACACGCTATTGTAATTTATCAAGCTAAATCGAGTTTAGAAGAGTGGAAAAATCCCTAAAAATGGAGATCAAGAGGGTTGACATTTGCTTTTAAATTTGTTATCATGAAATTGATAAGGAAGAACTGTCTCGCCATAAATAATTTAACTACCATAAAAAATACCCATCCAGTCATTGCGCTAGGTGGGTATTAATCAAATAAGGGCAGGAATTCCCCGCCCTTTGTGAAACTACTTGCTTTCAGTAAAATCAGCATCAATGACATCATCACCAGAAGGAGCAGAACCACCGCTTGGAGGTTCAGCACCAGCAGCGCCAGCAGCATCACCAGCTTGTTGATAGATATTGCTACCAATAGCAAACAGAGCTTGTTGCAGTTCTGGCATTAACTTCTGGATTTGAGCATCATCTTCTTTCGCAACTGCTTCTTTTACTTCCTTGACCAAACCTTCAACCTTAGTCTTATCAGCAGCGGGGACTTTATCACCCAACTCTTCCAACTGCTTTTCAGCTTGATAAGCTAAAGAATCAGCTTGGTTTTTGCGTTCAATTTTCTCACGACGTTCCTTATCAGAAGAAGCGTTTTGTTCAGCTTCTCTGACCATGCGTTCTACATCATTCTTATCCAGAGTAGAAGCACCAGTGATACTAATAGATTGTTCCTTACCAGTTCCCTTATCCTTAGCCGCAACGTTGAGAATACCGTTAGCGTCAATATCAAAAGTCACTTCAATTTGGGGAACACCACGGGGAGCAGGAGGAATACCATCCAAACGGAAAGTTCCTAAACTCTTATTATCATTGGCAAATTCTCTCTCACCTTGGAGAACGTGAATTTCCACATTACCTTGTCCGTCCACCGCAGTAGAGAACACTTCTGATTTTTTGGTAGGAATTGTAGTGTTGCGAGGAATAATCTTAGTCATTACCCCACCCAAGGTTTCTACACCCAAGGATAATGGTGTTACGTCTAACAACAAGATACCTGTAACATCACCAGCCAAAACACCCGCTTGAATAGCAGCACCAACAGCTACCACTTCATCAGGGTTAACAGTTTGGTTAGGTTCTTTACCTAACACCCGTTTAACCACATCTTGAACAGCGGGAATCCGGGTAGAACCACCAACGAGAACAACTTCGTCAATATTGGTCTTATTTAACTTCGCACCTTTGAGCGCATCTTCCACAGGAATGCGGCAACGGTCAATTAAATCAGAACAAAGTTCTTCAAACTTAGCGCGAGTTAAAGTTGTATCTAAATGCTTGGGACCCTCTTGGGTAGCGGTAATAAATGGCAGGTTAATTTCTGCCTGGCTAACGCTAGAAAGTTCAATTTTAGCTTTTTCTGCCGCTTCAGTCAGACGTTGTAAAGCTTGTTTGTCTTTACGCAGGTCAATCCCTTCGTCTTTTTTGAACTTTTCCGCTAAGAAATCAACGATTTTTTTATCAAAGTCGTCACCACCCAGGTGAGTATCCCCAGATGTTGATAATACTTCAAATACACCATCACCTACTTCCAGAACAGATACGTCGAAAGTACCACCACCCAAGTCAAATACGAGGATAGTTTCATTGCTCTTTTTATCAAAACCATAAGCTAAGGAAGCAGCGGTAGGTTCGTTGATAATGCGGAGAACGTCAATACCAGCGATTTTTCCCGCGTCTTTTGTGGCTTGACGTTGGGAGTCGTTGAAGTAAGCAGGAACGGTAATTACAGCTTGGGTAACGGTTTCACCCAGGTATTTACTAGCATCTTCCACTAATTTGCGAAGAACCTTCGCAGAAATTTCTTCAGGTGCAAATTGTTTACCAGCACCGGGAGAATCTACTTTAACGTTACCGCCGCTACTGAGAACTTTATAAGAAACTTCTGTAGCTTCATTGGTAATCTCTTCAAAACGACGACCGATAAAGCGTTTTACAGAATAAAAAGTATTTTCGGGGTTCATTACCGCTTGGCGTTTAGCGATTTGACCAACTAAATTGTCGCCATTTTTGGCAAACGCAACTACTGAGGGTGTTGTCCGAAAACCTTCTGCATTAGCGATAACGGTGGGTTTACCACCTTCCATTACTGCCACGCAGGAGTTTGTCGTACCTAAATCAATTCCAACTACCTTTGCCATTTTGGGTGTTTGCTCCGTATAAAATTACTAAATGAACTCAGAGAGAATATAAAATTGCATTAACTAAATGTCAATAACAAACCGATTCAAATTTCCCAACTCTGTACGCATAATGTATTGCTCCGAAGAGCCTCCCATTTCTGGGGTAATGTTAGCTGAATGCCTCCGGCACGCTTGCGCGAACGTCAATGTTTTAAGAGCTTGTTAGGCTTGCAACACTGTTTCAGTGACCTTGAAACTGTTTAATCACAAGCGACAGAGCAGGGAACTAGCTACGCATTCCAGGGTGTCGTGACTCAAAAAACGTAGTCAGTGAAGACTTAGACTGGTCAGTACAGCTTGCTTGATTACTTTTGCAAGCTCAGTCCCTTTAGGGCTGGGTTACTGACATAAACTCAGTGGTATTCCATGAAGGGTGGTTTACCGAACCGTTAGGGGAACGGTGAATTTTATAAATTATGTCTAGTGGGTTCATGGATTTATGTGCTTTCACATTGACTAATGTATGGTAATTAATACTTTGAGGAATTGGGGTGAACCGTAACTTTATAGTCGTATTTGCCGTCAAACCCTGTCGGGAATTAAAAATTAAGAATTAAAAATTAAAAATGATACCCCTTACTCCGTAATAAGGGGCTTGGTAATTGTCAATTATTTACGAAGCAGGACGTTCCCCTTGTTGAAACTTCAGCCATGCCTGTTGCAAGTCCGTTGGGGCAGGATTGGTGACATCATAAATGACAATTACATTAGTCAAAGGTCTACCGGCAGGAACTATAATATTAGTCTTGTTGGCTAAGGCTCTAGATGCTCCACCATCTAAATTCATAGCTTCATAACAACCAATCGCTTTCATTGCCTCCGCCTCTTGTTGTAAAGTGAGGTTAATTTCAAAATTGGCTAAAATCAGTTTTGTGCCGTCCTGGGTAAAACCAATTGCTGTTCGGGCGCTATTACCTAAAACAGCAGGATCTTTAAAACCTTCAATCCTGGGGTTTAACCGGATTTCCCCTTGTCGCAATAATCTTGGTCCACAAGTTAGGGAAAACCAATGTTTATTCCATTCTGGTTTGCCGTCTATTCTGGCTGTCACCATTTCTGGTTTATTACCGACTCCTAATCCCAAAGTAGTCCCAAAGTTTTCCCAACGACTGTATTTCACAAAATTTCCCCCGGCTACCATGTTACCCATAACCGTTTTTTGGGGATTTTTGGCAAAAAATGTGCCGTTAGCAACTACGGCAGCCTTATAACGCGCCACTAATTTACTAAATTCTTCATCACCACTGGTTTTTTGAATGGTATTCGCAAAAGCGGCGTTTTTGGCTAAACCCATGGTGATAAAGGTTTTTGGATCTGTGAGGTCAACTATGGTTTGATAAAAAGGAATACCATTAATTTGACTTTTGTTTACCTGTACAGTTTGGGCATAACTAGGTAATGTTAAGGTTAATCCTTGTGCTAAGGTTGCCCCACCAAGGAATAAAAAGGATCTGCGGCTGATTTTGCTAATTGTCATAATTGAGTAGTCTGACAAAATTAAATTCATTTGTTGAGAGAGGGAACAGGGAGCAGGGAACAGGGAACAGGGAACAGGTAATTGGTAATTGGTAAGTGGTAAGTGGTGAAAACTATTCTTCTTTGTTCCTCCTAACTCCTGCCTCCTGACTCCTGACTCCTGACTCCTATATCTTATGAACAATCGGTATATTATTTTTCACAAGCCCTATGGGGTTTTGAGCCAATTTACCCAAGAAAGTCCCAAACATATCACTCTGAAAGAGTATATAGATGTTCCCGATGTCTATGCTGTGGGGCGTTTAGATTGGGATAGTGAGGGGTTGCTGTTGTTAACAAATGATGGACAGTTACAGCATCGTCTAGCACATCCGCGTTTTGGTCATCAACGTACCTATTGGGCGCAGGTGGAACGCATTCCTGATCTTGATGCAATCTATAAGCTACAAAGTGGGGTAGAAATTCAAGATTACCGGACTCGACCTGCTCAAGTTAGGTTATTGTTAGAAGAACCATCCGTAGTCCAACGCATTCCACCGATTAGATTTCGCAAAAGTATTCCCACTGCTTGGCTAGAAATGACCCTAACTGAAGGTAAAAACCGCCAAGTCCGTCGCATGACGGCTGCTGTCGGTTTTCCGACTTTGCGGTTAATCAGAATAAGTATTGGTAATATTCAATTAGATGATTTATCACCAGGACAATGGCGAGAACTCACTTCCTTAGAAGTCACAAGATTAAATCATTCACCGGAAAGATAGATTAAGGGACTGTAATACCAGTATACAAAAGAGTGTTAACAATACCACTTAATTCTCAAGTTACATAATTTTAGTCATTTAATTCTGTCCCGTTGGAATGTTCGTGGCTAGAGAGACTGAAAGCACCTTAGCAGGAAAATCAAGGAACTCCCACTATGCTGATTTGCCCCCAGTGTAAATTTGAAAACCCTGATAGTAATAAGTTTTGTCAAAGCTGTGGTACATCCTTAGCTCATAAAATCTGCTCTGAATGCAGTGCCGATATAGCTTTAGATGCACAGTATTGTTATAAATGTGGTGCAGAATCTAGCACAGTTTGGTACGCGCTCATTACTCACGCAGTAGATCAGGTAGTTTCTGTTATGGCAAAAACTGCGGAATTAACCCAAAATTTAGAAAATATAGCGGACGAGAGTGGTGATTATAGTCCGTTTTCCAAATTTGTTTTAGATTCTTATTTAGATTCTCAGCAGCGTTATCGCTTATTAGAATCTCCACAAGTGATTGGGGATTATAGAGAAGTCAAGGTTCTAGATTGCCAACCTTACGAAATATCACTGATTGGGGCCATGCTTGAGCATGAAACTAAGATCGATACAATGACAATTCCGGATCTAGCGCCAGCTTATCTAGAATTGCAGATGAAGATCCACCCAGGAATACCCAAAATTCATGATGCTTGGCAGCAAGATGATCTGCAAATAGTCTTGTTGGCAGATAGATCCAATTATCCTATGTTGCTTGATGTTTGGCAAAAAGACACAACCAGCCCGGTGGAAATCTTACATTGGTTTGATCAGATGACTCAACTTTGGGAGTTACTCGAAGCTGTGAATTGTCGCCAAAGTTTGTTGGAGTTATCAAATTTGCGGTTAGATGAAGACCAGGCTTTGGTATTACAAAAGTTATATCCTGATGATGAGAAGCTCTTAACTATTAAAAGTTTGGGTCAGATGTGGCAAACTTTGTTTAGAGAATCCCAATGCACTCAATTTGGCTGTGTGGTAGAGATATTAGAGGATATAGAATCTGGGAATATTCAAACTCTGACACAATTGCGAACTGCTTGTAGCAGAGCTAGTTCCCTCCAGAACGCTCCGCGAACGCTATCGGAGTTAGAAAAAACAGCAGAAATATTTACTCAGGAAAAACTCAATGCTTCTTCAACTATTTTGCAACTAGGTGATGAAACGGAAACCAAGACTGATGATGCCCCAACTGTGGTGCTATCCATGCAGCTAAGTAGCTTGGAATATGCAGCATCTACTGATGTTGGTCGTCAACGCAATCACAATGAAGACTATTTTTGTGTTGATAGTCAGGTTCACAAGGTAGAATTACCAAGAAATAGCACGATTACAGCACAGGGTTTATATATTCTTTGTGATGGTATGGGTGGTCATGCTGGAGGTGAAGTAGCCAGTGAATTAGCGGTGAAGACTATCCGTAAATATTTCCAAGAAACCTGGGTAAATACAGAATTACCTCGGAGGGAATGTATCCGTCATGCGGTTTATTTAGCTAATCAAGCTATTTATGAGCTTAATCAAAAAGAAGCCCGTTCCGGTATTGGTCGCATGGGTACTACTTTGGTCATGCTGTTACTTCAGGATAATCAGGCCGCAATTGCTCATGTGGGAGATAGTCGTGTTTATTGCCTGACCCGCAAGCAAGGACTAGAACAAATAACTGTAGATCATGAAGTTGGTCAACGAGAAATTGCTAGGGGGATAGAACCGAGTGTCGCTTATGGACGTGCAGATGCTTACCAACTTACCCAAGCTCTGGGTCCACGCAATGAAGATTATCTCCATCCTGATGTGACGTTCTTTGAGATCAATGAAGATATGCTTCTGGTATTGGTATCAGATGGTTTATCAGATAATGACTGTCTAGAAACTCATTGGCAAACTCATCTTCAACCCTTATTAAGTTCTGCTAGTAACTTAGAAACGGGTATTCAAAATTTAATTGAATTGGGCAATGAACATAACGGTCATGATAATATTACAGCTATACTGGTACGGGTGAAAGTCCGCCCATCTCAGCAAAGTTGCTTATAAAATTAGTTTTTTGATCTTAAATTTTAGGTTGTATTGTGATTACTCTGACCCTATTAGAAAAAAGCACACAAACACCGCTTAAACAGTGGTGCTTTGAGGGTTCTACCGTCGTTCGCATCGGTCGGGCGGTAGATAATCACGTTATTTTGGCTGAAAATTTAGTTTCTCGGTATCATTTAGAACTGAAATTAGTTACTAATGCCGGAGGAGATGATTGGGAATTAATTAGTCACGGGACTAATGGCACTTTCCTCAATGGCTCTTTGGTGACTAAATGTATCGTTCCTGATAATTCTTTACTGCTATTAGCTCAAGGTGGTCCTCTACTCAAGGTACAGATTCAGGAATTATCTTCTCTACTTATCCAACCTTCACCGTCAGGAGATGGGGAAATTAGTCAGAAGATAACCCCAGAATACTCCAGCACTGGTTGTACTCATGAGGGGAATCATCCCCAGAATGTATTTTGTGTTCACTGTGGTCAACCAATTTTGGTACAAAAGACTATTCGTCATTATCAGGTATTACGCACTATTGGCAAGGGTGGCATGGGTACTACCTATTTAGCTTGGGATAGTGTTGGTGAAATTACTGGTGTACCACAATTACTGGTAATCAAACAGATGAATGCTGATATGGTGAAAATTCCCAAGGCTCAAGAGTTATTCATGCGAGAAGCTAGTATTCTCAAGCATCTTAATCATGCAGGAGTTCCCAAATATTATGACTTTTTTGTGGAAGATGGTAAAAAATACTTGGCTATGGAGTTAATTCATGGACAAGATTTAGACAAACGAATTCGCTTAACTGGGCCTGTAACTCCGAAACAGGCGATCGCTTGGATGGTACAAACTTGTGATATTCTAGATTATCTTCATCACCAACAAACACCACTAATTCACAGGGATATTAAGCCGGCTAATTTAATGGTGCGTGGTGGTAATAATAGTATTGTGGTGTTGGATTTTGGTGCTGTTAAGGAAATTGGCACAAAACCAGGGACCAGAATCGGTGCTGAAGGCTTTTGCGCTCCTGAACAGGAACGGGGACAACCTCTTACCCAATCTGATTTATATGCTATTGGTCCGACGTTAATTTTTTTATTAACCGGGGAAAATCCTTTAAAATTTTATCGGCAAAGGGGACGGAATTTTCGGTTTGAGGTTAAAGGTATTCCCACAATCACTGATCAATTAAGACAGGTAATTGAGTGTGTGACAGAACCTTTACCACGCGATCGCTATCATACTGCAAAAGATTTGGCTCAAGCATTAAGATCAGTCAGCAGTTAGCAAAATCTGGTGAGCGGTTAACTTCAATTCAGGAAAAATCTGGGAAATTATTGGCTCATTGTCTCTAAATTGGTTAATTTCATACTCATCACCAATTAGAGAACAAACTGATATGGTAGGTTGTTTTGGTTCACCAACGAATTTACCAGCGCCAAAAGGTTGATCATCAACAATCCAGTATTCTTTAATTCCCATTTCTTCATAATCACCAAATAGAACGAAAGGCACGGAAGCCACTTGGCAATAGATGCGTGGAGGAAGTGCCAACGGCG
>NZ_VIKY01000314.1:0-26812 GCF_009711925.1 Dolichospermum sp. UHCC 0352
ATTAGTTTTGACTTTTGACTTTTGACTTCCGCCCTACGGTACTAGCCTAAAGTTGTTTCGTGATTTTACAAGTATTCTGACTTTTGACTTCTGACTTCTGACTCCTTCTTCATGTATTTTTATATAAGATCTAAAATTGGTTAGAGTTGTTGTGACTGGGATTGGTTTAGTTTCCGCTTTAGGTAAAAGCTTGGAGGGTAGTTGGCGAGATTTACTATTAGGAAAAACGGGAATTAAATTACATCAACTATTTCCAGAATTGGGAATAATTCCTCTGGGATTAATTGCTGAAAAACCCTCTTTATTAAATACACTCACGGAAATAGTTGTTAACTCAGCTTTACAAGATGCTCAATTAATAACGCCTTTACCTGATTGCGCGGTGGTAATTGGTTCTAGTCGGAGTTATCAAGCATCTTGGGAGATCATGGCGCGACAGATGTATCAGGAAGAGGCAGAATTAAACTTAGATAATTGGTTAAATACTTTACCTCAGATGAATGCGATCGCTGTAGCGCGACAAATTGGGGCAACAGCAGCAGTTTTAGCCCCAATGGCGGCTTGTGCAACGGGAATTTGGGCGATCGCTCAAGCTACAATGTTGATCAAAACTGGGCAATACCAACGAGTAATCACAGGGGCAATAGAAGCACCCATAACCCCCCTGACAATTGCCGGATTTAGGCAAATGGGGGCTTTAGCCAAAACAGGAGCTTATCCCTTTGATTTGCAGCGAGAAGGCTTGGTACTAGGTGAAGGTGGTGCTGTTTTGATTCTCGAATCTGCGGAATTAGCCACCCAAAGACAAGCCAAGATTTATGGAGAAATATTAGGTTTTGGCTTGACAGCAGACGCATATCATGGAAATTCACCAGAACCATCAGGTAAAAGTGCAATCATGGCAATTAAGCAATGTTTAGAACGTAGTCACATTTCACCCACAGACATAGACTACATTCACGCTCATGGTACAGCTACCCAGTTAAATGACCGCATTGAAAGTAAAATTATTCAACATTTGTTTTCACCAAAATTAGCGATTAGTTCCACAAAAGGTAGCACAGGTCATACATTAGGAGCATCTGGAGCTTTAGGTGTAGCATTTTCACTCATGGCATTGCAAAACCAAATTTTACCTCCCTGTGTAGGACTTCAGCAACCAGAATTTAATTTAAATTTCATCACATCAGCACAAGAAAGTAAAATTCAGCAAGTGCTATGTTTTAGCTTTGGCTTTGGGGGACAAAATGCCGTGATAGCTTTGGGAACAAGTAAAAATTTTTATTAGTTGTGAAAATTGATAAATTAGAGCTATAATTTATTACATCAACGTAATATAATAGAAAGTGAGTTGGGAAATAGAATATACTAATGAGTTTGAACATTGGTGGCAAACTCTTAGAGAGGAACAACAAGATGATATTGTCAGCATTGTTCAACTACTAGAAGAAAAAGGAACTCAATTACCCTTTCCTTATTCATCCGATGTTAAAGGTTCAAAAAATTCCCACTTAAGAGAGTTACGTATTCAAAGCGGTGGTAAACCAATCAGAATATTTTATGCTTTTGATCCGCGACGAGTGGCAATTTTACTGATTGGTGGAGATAAAACAGGAGATAACCGATTTTATGAAAAATATATTCCTATAGCAGATAGTCTTTATGATGAATATCTTGAAGAAATTAGTCGTGAGGGTTTAATATGACAGGACATAAAAAGTTTAGCAATCTTACCAAAGATTTCTCCTCAGAAAGAAAAACCAAAATAGCGAATCAAACAGCTACATTAAAAGAAGAAATGGCATTAGCTGAATTACGTCAAGCTTTAAAAATATCTCAAGCTCAATTAGCTGAAAAGTTGCAAATTAAACAACCTGCTATTTCTAGATTAGAGAATCGTACTGATATGTATGTTAGTCATCTAAGACAAGTTATTGAAGCTATGGGAGGAGAGTTAAAAATAACGGCAATTTTCCCTGATGTGGAAGTAACAATTACTAATTTTGAAGCTTTAGCAATGGATGTTGATAAGTAAGGTAATTCTTGATTAAGGAATTTACTACAAGAATTTTCGTAAGATAGCAACAGATTAATGAAGTTGTTGTTTTCGTAAAACCTCGAATAATTATTCAAAAATTTAAATCTGTGAAACTACCAGGAGTATCAATGATTTCCACACACAACTTTTTTTTTTCAAAAAGACAAACAACAATTATTAGTTGATTTTTTATTGCATGGTAATGTAATAGATGAAAAATACCATTTGATTTTAGTAAGCTGTTATTTTAATTTAGAATCTACCAATACAATCATTCAAGTATTACAAAAAAAAATAAGCTTATATAAAATATCAATATATATAGATAGAGGAGAAGCTATATGTATAGGACTTGACAAGATCAATGATTGGATTAAAAATAAGCATTCCAATAATATTGAGATATCTTTTAAAGTTAATAACTCTTCTAGCTTATTTCATGCAAAGGCATATTGTTTATTTTCGGATACTTCTAAAAAAGGAAGTTTGGTTGTAGGATCAGCTAATTTAACAGGAAGGGGCTTAACTGACAATAACGGAAATATAGAAATATTATATAATACTCAAGATGAAAGTGATATAGAAAACTTTTGTAATGATTTAAAAATCTTAGAAAACGACTTTATGGATGTTTCAGAAATAAATACATTTGTAGCTGATGATGATTACTATTTCAAATATGCTCTAATTCAATTGGGGTGTTTTGTTGAAACAAATGATATAACTATTAATGCTGTACTACAGCATACATATAACTTCAATAAAAAAGGAAAGGAAGAATCCAGAACTGATAAGTATAAGCAAAAAGGCTTTTTAGAAGGAAATGGAGCTAGTAAAAATTATTTTCAAGGCATTAACGAAGATATAGAGACAATTTTTATAAAATATAATAACACTTATAATATCGACTGGGGAAAATACAGTATTAGAACAAAATTTGGTCATTGGATTCCTAAAAAAATACTAGGATATTTAGATGAAATTCCCAAGGAAAAGCAAAAAATCAAAGAATGTCAAAATAGCATATCTTCTGATCTTAAAAGTTGTTTTACAAAATCCAAGGAAGATATGGTGGAAGAGTGGAGAGAGTTATTAATGGATGACCGTTGGGTTGATCATCAGAATATTACTTCCTTAGAAGAAAAAAATCATAATAATATTATAAATATTTTAACTCAAGAAACTGAAAAAATTTTAAAAGATAAAATGGAATATTTTGTTTCTGAGTCTTGTCTAGAAAAGCTATTATTAAGATATGAAACCTTCAACATTTCTTTTGATTTTGCTAATCAAGATGAGATAAACACATTCTTTGAAAATTTAAAATATAATTGTGTAAAAAGTATTAATAGTGATAAAGTAGATAAAAAAATAGATGCAATAAAGGAAGATATTAAAAATATTAATGATGAAAAGCCAGGGGATCAAGTTCTTGAAATATTTAATAAGTATAACCTTGATATTAATACAAATATATTAAATTATTGCTTATATTTATCAATAAAATGCCAAAATCTTATTTTTTTAAATTGGCTCGATACAGATAGATTTATTAAAATTCAAGAAGAACTTGATAAAAAAAATAAAGCTAAGAAAGATAGAGAAAAAGCTACGAAAAAAAACTGATACACGGTCAAAATAATATTATTATAATGATTGAAGTTACTTCCACAGCAGATGAAATAGCAAATCTTCTTAAAGAATAACTTATGAAAGAACTGGAACTACTAAAAAACTTATATTCTCAAGATTTAGAAACTAGAAAAAACTGGTATTCTCATGTTGCAGAAGCTTATAATAAATTCAGACCTCGATATCCCCAAGAAATTATTAATGGTGCTGTAGAAGTAGCTCAACTTTCCACCAAAGCCAATATTCTAGAATTAGGTTGTGGACCGGGAAATGCAACTTTAGCATTTGCTCAATTAGGTTTTTCTATGATTTGTTTAGAACCAAGTTTAGCAGCTTGTAATTTAGCAAAACAAAATTGTGTAATCTATCCACAGGTAGAAATTCAGCAAACAACCTTTGAAGAATGGGAACTAGAAACCGGAAAATTTGATGCTGTTTTAGCAGCAACTTCTTACCATTGGATTAATCCTGAATTTGGTAATAGCAAAATTTCTCAAGCTTTACGGAATCATGGTAATTTAATTTTGCTGTGGAATATGACACCGCAACCAGAATATGAAATATATCAAAATTTTCGGGAAATTTATCAAAAGTATGCTCCACTTTTAGACAGATATGAAGATATAGAAACTCAAAAAGAGATAGTGCAAGCTTTAGGACAAAAAGCCATTGATTCAGGTAAATTTAAAAATTTAGTTTCCGAACAAGTTGTCTGTAGAGTTAATTATTATATGGATGACTTTTTACTGCTTTTAAGCACCTATACACCATACCTAAAACTAGATATAGAAACCAGAACTTGTTTATTTACAGCATTACGAAAAAAGATCGAAGATCATTATGGAGGAAATATCCAAATTACCTATATCTCAGCTTTTCAAGTTGCGAAAAAAGCCTAAGCAGACTGTAGCTAAAAACCTAAATTTAAATGCAATTGCCAGAATTCACAATCCAAAATCTAAACCAAAAAATGGCTACCACCACACTGCGCTATCAAGTGAATTCTGACTCCTGCTATATGTAGAGAGGTTACTGGGAAACATCTCTACATTTTGAGTAATATGAATGTTAAATTATTTACTCACCTTCTACCAAAGCGCGATATTTATCTGCTGTCATAGCGTCTTCTATTTCAGCAGCATCATTAATACGCACTTTAATTAACCAACCTTCTCCATAGGGATCTTCTGCTATATCTTCAGGAGAGTCAATTACAGCTTGATTCCGTTCTATGACAGTACCGCTGATTGGTGAATTCAGGTGTTCTACGGCTTTTACTGATTCAATTGTACCAAATTGGTCATTTAGAGTGATAACATCATTAATTTCTGGCAGTTCCAAAAAAACAATATCACCTAATTGATCAACAGCAAATTCGGAAATACCGATAGTAGCAATGTCGCCATCTAGACGAAAATATTCATGGGAATCTAAGTATCGCAAATCTTGGGGATATTCAAAAGACATATCACGTTCTCTGTTAAAAAAATAGTGTTACAACAGTAACCTAAACAACATTATTCCTCAAAAACCGCAAAGATTATCAGTTAGGAACACGATTCTTTGAGCGATAAAATGGGCGTTTTACAACTACCGCAGGATAAGCCTTGCCGCGAATTTCCACATCTAGCTGCTGCTTGAGGGTTGCTAACTGGGTGGGAACATAAGCTAAGGCTATGGGATAACCAAGCGTAGGTGAGAGAGTACCACTTGTTACTTCTCCTACGACCTGATCTGATGATAATACAGGGTAGCCGTGGCGGGCAATATTTCGTCCTTGTGTTTGCAAACCTATGAGTTTACGGGACATTCCTTGGGCTTTCTGCTGTATTAAAACTTCCCGACCAATGAAATCACCTTTAGTATCTAAATGTACTAACCAACCCAAACCAGCTTCTAGCGGTGTGGTGGTATCATCAATATCTTGCCCATAAAGTGCCATTGCCGCTTCTAAACGCAATGTATCTCTACAACCAAGTCCGCAAGGCACAACACCAAGATCATATAAACTCTGCCACAAATCTATACCCACTGATGAATCTACCATCACCTCAAAACCATCTTCGCCAGTGTACCCTGTCCGGGCGAGGAATGCGTGTTTTCCAAAAATGGTTGTTTCTAAATGCCCAAAAGCCTTAATAGGTGATAAGTCTGCTGAAATTAAGGATTGCAGCGAATGAGTAGCTGTTGGGCCTTGAACAGCAATTAAGATTTTATCCTGTGACAGGTCTTGAAATTTAACTACATCAAGATCAAGATGTGCCAATAGCCATTGTTTGTCTTTGTCGGTAGTTGAGGCGTTAACAATGATGACTAAATTTTGCTTACCAGCACTGTCTGTATCCTGGTAATAAATAATGATGTCGTCAATGATTCCGCCCTGGGGGTTAAGTAAGACGGTATATTGCGCTTGTCCAGGCTGTAAACGACTTAAATCGGAAGGAACTAAATACTCAAGTTGGGAAATCAGGTTTTTACCTTGGAGGGTAAATTTGCCCATGTGAGAAATATCGAACATTCCCGCAGTATTTCTGACAGCGTGGTGTTCTTGGGTGATACCGCTGTATTGTATGGGCATTTCCCAGCCCCCAAAGCTGGTGAATCTGGCTTTGAGTTCTACACCCATTTGATATAAAGGGGTTCGCGTCAGAGATTGGGAGGCAGCGCGGTCTTGAGGGTTTCCTCCATGAGCGACTGCCGACAGGGGAGTATTTTCTTGATTAGCCACAGGTGGTTATTTATATTTACTTGGGATAGCACCTCAACATTTATCTATCCTACGGGATTGCTGGTAATTTAGCAGAGAATTACTTCTGCATCCTTCCTGCGGTTTAATGATTAATAGTGGAATTGTTGAGATTTATTAAGCAAAGATTATGAAGTATCGCTCAATATTAGCTAGTCTGATTTTAGCCTTAGTGTTGTTTGTGTTTCCCTTATCAGCGCAAGCTGCAAGCTCTTCGAGTGTAACTAATTCTCTTACTAACAAGGGAGTCGGGGGGAAGGACTTTTCTGGACAAAGTTTAATTGGGATTGAGTTTACAAGTGTGAAATTAGAGAATACTAATTTTAACAATGCTGATTTACGTGGTGCTGTATTTAACGGTACTTTACTGGATACTGTGAATTTTCACGGTGTAGATTTTAGTCAAGGTATTGCTTATTTATCAAGATTCAAAAATTCTGATTTAAGTGATGCAGTTTTTACAGAAGCCATGATGTTGCGTTCCACTTTTGATCAGGTTGATGTTACTGGTGCTGATTTTACCAATGCAATTCTAGATATGATACAGATAAAAAAAATCTGTATTAATGCCAGTGGTGTAAATTCTAAAACAGGTGTAGATACTCGTGCATCTTTAGGATGTAAGTAAAACCCCAGGGTTATGAATTTTAGTCTCACGCAAAGGCGCAAAGGCGCAAAGGTAAGAGCTTTAAAGGTTAAAGGTTTGAAAAAGCCTTGATTCGTAGGTTGGGTTGAACAAAGACCAAACCCAACTTCAGGCACTAAGTAGGTGAACAGAATAAAACCAATCTGTGTAAGTGAACGGAAAAAAACCGTAGACGCGGAGCGGCTTCTCGAAGAGTAATATGTAACGAAAAGTAAAATCGCCCAAACCCTCTTCACTCTTGCCTCTTGCCTCTGGTTACTGAGCGAAGTCGAAGTTGGTTACTGAGCGAAGTCGAAGTATTGCCTCTTGCCTAGTGCCATAACGACGATTTTCAATGCTAACCTACTTAAAACCAAAAAATGCGTTGGGTTGCGCTGTCGCTTAACCCAACCTACGAACAATGGCGAAGGTATTAATATTCAGTGCATTTTTAATAGAATTGGTATAAAAATCCGATAAAAAGATTTTTAACACTGTTATGAATAATTCTTTTTTTTGTTTATTGACTTTTATTGTTAAAAAGGCTAAGGTTTTTTATGGCAATAATTGCAACTAATTCGCAAAAATATTCTAATTGGAGTTAAAAAAATGACAATAAATAAAAAGGGATTTTGGGGGATTAGTGGAGGGCTGTTAGCTTTGACGGGAATGGCTTTGAGTGGTTTGGGTTCTATGCAAATAGCCATAGCTAACCCCTTGAAAAATCAACCAGCACCACGCTTAGTTGCTCAGAAGATGAGCCCTTTAACTATAGTTTTTCCTAGTCGTGCTGATTCCACAGACTTGCAAAATAAAGCTAATAATGTGGCTGCTTTTTTATCTCAGGAGTTAGGGATACCTGTTAAAGCGCAAGTAGGTGATGAGACAGCCGCAGTAGAAGCTTTAAGAGCAAATCGGGCTGATGTAGCGTTTTTAAGTAGCCGTCCGGCTTTAAAGGCTGAACAATTAGCAAATTCTCGGTTATATTTGGCTGAAGTTCGCAAAAATTACTCTGGTAGGTATACTTATAATTCTATTTTTGTTGTTCCCAATAATAGCCAATTAAAAAGTAAAAATTCTCCGAAAGCAACTTTAGAACAACTCAGAGGAAAAACTATTGCTTTTACTTCTCCAACATCTGGTTCTGGGTTTATTTTTCCCGTAAGTGAGTTAGTTAAACAGGGTTTTGTCCCTAACCGCGATCGCTTGGATAGCTTCTTTGGTAAAGTTAGTTATGGTGGAAATTATAGTAAAGCCTTAGATGCTGTAGTTAGAGGTCAAGCAGATGTAGCGGTAGTCTCAGAATATGCTCTTTTCCCTCCCTATTTGGCGGCTGAGAATAGAGATAAAGTCAGGATATTACATAAAATTTCTGGTGTTCCGGCTCATGGGATTGCGATTGATGATGATGTCCCAGTTATCATTAGAGAAAAGCTAATTAATGCTTTATTAAAGTTAAACAAATCCGAAAACAATCAATTACTAAGCAGTTTATATAATTCCACAGAATTGGTAAGAGTTGATCATAATCGTCATCTTCAACCAGTGCGGGAAGCCCTGAAAAATGCGGGGATGGAATAATCTTTAAAGGTCAGCATTCAGAATTAGGAATATTGGGAATAAAATTCTTAATTCTGACAAAATTATCATTTTCTGATGAAATTTTCACAAAACTAACCATGACTCCTTTCTCTGAAGTAATTACAAATTATCATTTATCTAAAAGTAACGTGAATTTTATTGAATGTTGTCATTTAGAAACAGATTATATTGCATCTCTACACCGGCCCATTTTAAATAATATCAATTGCCAAATTAATCAAGGTGAATTTGTCGTATTGTTAGGATTGAATGGGGCAGGTAAATCAACATTATTGAAATCACTTGTGGGTTTAGTTCCCTTAGTTAAGGGAGAAATTACAATTAATGGTGTTTCTGTGGGTGATCAAAACTTACCGCAAATTCGTCGAGATGTGGGAATGTTATTTCAAGGAGGGGGATTAATTCGTCAATTATCAGCAATTGATAATGTTTTATCTGGAAAATTGGGAGTGAGAAAGACGAGACAAACTTTATGGGGATTTCCGCAATGCGATCGCACATTAGCCTTAGAATTATTAATACAATTAGGTTTAAGAGAACAAATATATCAAAAAACTAGTCAATTGAGTGGTGGACAACAACAAAAAGTAGCAATTGCTAGAGCATTAATGCAATCTCCACAAATACTTTTAGCCGATGAACCCACCACAGGTTTAGATGTGGTAGCCTCACAACAAGTCATGACAACTTTATCAGAATTGCATCAACAAGGATTAACTATTATTACCGTTTTACATGATTTAGCACTAGCTACAGAATACGCTCAAAGGGCGATAATTCTAGATAGTGGAAAAGTAGTTTATGATGGTAAATGTGAAAATTTACAAGCGCAATTTTCATCACATATCATTTAAGAAAGTTGAATTTATATTTAGTTATTAAAAACAATGAAAAAAATTTCTAATTCACAAATTTTTCATCGTTATCCTTGGCTTATTCCCTCACTTGTATTTCTATTGATGATAGGAGTTTACATTTGGGCATTACAAGGATTACAAGTTGATCTTAAATTATTAAGAGATAGTTGGCCTTTTATTACAGATTTTATTTCACGATTATTTCCTCCCAACTTACAAGTTTTAGATATTGCTATTAAAGGATTAATTGAAACCGTGCAAATGTCTGTCTGGGGAACATCCCTAGGTGCAGTTTTATCATTACCAATTGCCATAGCCAGTTCTAATAATATCGCCCCTTTATGGCTAAGATGGATAGCAAACCTACTGCAAAATGCTGTTCGTTCCGTACCTTCAATGATCTTAGGTTTAATCTTTGTTGCTGCTACAGGCTTAGGCGCACCTGCTGGAACATTGGCATTGTCAATATATACTATTGGTTATCTTGCTAAATTTTATCAACAAGCAATAGAATCTGTAGATCATCGTTCCTTAGAATCTTTACAGGTAATTGGGGCATCGAAAATACAAATTGTCCAGTATGGGATATTACCCCAAATATTACCTTTAGGATTAGGTTACACCCTGTGGATGTTTGAATATAATATTCGTGCTGCTTCGGTTTTAGGAGTAGTTGGTGCTGGGGGAATAGGGTTTCAATTAAAAAGCTATATAGATGGTTTTGAATATACCAAAGCCACAACCATGATGTTAGTGCTATTAGTAGTAGTCACAGTTATTGACTGGTTTAGTAGTAAGTTACGCCGATATTTAGAGTCAATCTAGTCTTAATCTCAATGATCACTTTCCTAGATTTAAGACTATTCTTTCTTCTTCTTTCTTCTTCTTCCTCCTGACTCGGTGACTCGGTGACTCCTGACTACTTATTAATAAAATCCCAAATAGCTTCAGCAACAACCCCAGCACAAGTTTCTGGTAAATTACTTTCCCCATGAGGAATATTATGTAACTGAACTTGAGGAATTAATCGAGCATAAGTATTACTTTTTGATATAGCAGTTTTTGTATCTTGACTACCTTGTAAAATCAAACAGGGAACTTTAATTTCTGGTAAGTGGTTTTCTAATAATTCTGCTTCTATTTCTGGTTTCTTGCGGTTAAAAAGTAATTGACAAGCCGTAGAGGATTGTAATAATTCTCTTCTTAATTCTAAATCTTTAACAATTCTTTCTTCCCAACCAATCAATCTCATCAGCGGCAGAATGAAGCGTAAAAATTTAATTATCAATGGTGAACAGTTAAATAACCGCCGTCTTTTTTGCCATTCCTTTTTTTGTCCTTTTGCTGCGACACCCTCCGGTGCTAACAATATTAAACCAGATATTTGCTCTGGATATTTTAAAGCATAACTAGCCGCAATCCAACCACCAAGAGAATTACCAACTAAATAGACTTTTTCTAATTTCAAAGCTTCTAAAAAATCAGCTAAACACTCGACTTGCAAATCTATAGAATGGTGAATATTATGATTTGCTGATTCACCAAAACCTAGCAAATCTGGTGAGAAGCAATGGATATTTTTAGCCAATAGTTCCATTGTCGATACCCATTCGCTGCCATCATTCCATGCACCATGTAGAAAAATCATGGGTATTCCTGTACCAACTTCACGCCAAAACAGTACCCCTTGACTAAGTTTGATTCGGGAGTTACGAAATAAAAGATTCATTTTAATTTACTAATTTAGTTGTCTAAGTTGGGCAATTTTTAATTATAGACTTTGGATTTAATTTTCAAACCCAAAATCTTTCATCTTTGATATTTTATGCAAGTGTTGTTAAGCCATTTAAATAGTCTTGCAACTGACGAAAATGATCATGAGACATATCTGGTTTTGGTAAAGAACTAGGAGGAAAAGCTTGAATTTCCATGACTTCTAAGGAATCTGTTATTGCCATTTTTCCCTGAACTTCGACTTCAACAGTAATACAGATAGAATGTATCCGAGGATCACGATTTGGTGAAGAGTAAACTCCCACTAAACGGCGAATTGTGACCACTTCTAGCCCTGTTTCCTCCATCAATTCCCGACGGACTGCATGAGGAACATCTTCTCCCCAATCCACCATACCACCAGGCAATGACCAACGACCATCATCCTTTCTTCTAATGAGAACAATCTGACCATCAGGTAAAATGGGGATAATACTTGTACCAGTAATGGGGTGGCGGAATATAATACCCAGTACCGTTTGTCCAAAGTGCCATAAACCCCGTGTGGACTGAATCATTGGTTTAAAAACAGCCAAAATTTTCAAATTTAAAATTGCTTTATTGTATTTTATATATTTTTAATTCAATCATGTTGTTTCTGCAATCTGGAAAATTATTTCTTCTAATGTCCTTAATAATTCTTGCTCATTATATGGTTTGGAAAAATAGGCTTTTGCCCCTAATTGCATAGCTAACTGACGATGTTTACTACTACTACGGGAAGTTAACATGGCTACAGGAATATTTCTTAACTCTGTATTGTTATTAATCCGCTCTAAAAAGCTATAACCATCAATACGGGGCATTTCAATATCACAAATTACCGCTTGCACTTGTAAACCACTTTCCAGCTTTTCTAAAGCTTCTTGACCATCTTTAGCTTGTTCTACTTGATACCCACCTTTTTCAAGAGTTAGGGCGAGGTAACGGCGGACATTAATCGAATCATCAACAATTAAAATTACCCCTTTTTGGCGACTAGGTTGTTTGACAGTTGCTACTTTTGGCGGTTTGAGGAATGCAGTTTGTAATCTTGTTGTTGGTAATTTATTACTGATATGGGGACGTTCACCTGTTGTAATCCATAAGACTAAATCATTAGTATTAATCAGGGGAACTACTCGACCATCACCAAGAATTGTACAGTTATTAAACCCACTGGGAAGGGGAATATTACCTTCTACTTGACGAATAGCTACCTCTTGCTCACCCCAGCAGCGTTCTACTTGAACTGCGACCTGTTGATGATCATGTTTGACTATCAATACACTTATAGCATTAATGATCGGCAAAGTTTCTAATTCCAGGTTATTGTAGCGGGAGCAGTTAAACTCAAAGTAACTATTTAGACGCAGCAATGGTAATTGATGGTTTTGCCAGTTAATAAATTCTTTGCCGTCTAGGAAGAAGATTTGCTCCTGTTCTAGGAGGAAAATTTCCTCGATTACGTCTGTAAAAAATGCTAACACTAAGCGATCGCTCTCAACCAATAAAACCCGCGCGACTGACAAGGTAAATGGGACTGATAAAGTAAATTTCGTCCCCACTCCGGCTTGGGTGTCAACATTCACATCTCCTCGCGCTAATTTCAGGTTATTACGGACTACATCCATGCCTACTCCCCGACCAGATAAAGCTGTTACCTGTTCCGAGGTGCTAAATCCTGGTTCAAAAATCAATGATAGTAGTTCTTCATCACTAGCGCTCGCCAATAAAGAATCATCCAAACCCATTTTTAAAGCGCGGTGACGAATTTTTTCTAAAGAAATACCTTGACCATCATCACGAATAGTAATAATTGTGCGATTACTATGATAAACTGCCTTCATTTCAATTAACCCTTGTTCGGGTTTTCCTTGAGTTCTACGAGTAGTAGGATCTTCAATTCCATGATCAAAAGCATTGCGTAACAGGTGCATTAAAGGCTCATTTAAAGCCTCTAAAATACCTCTTTCAATTAAAGTATTTCCACCTTCAATTTTCAACTGCACATTTTTTCCATATTCAACATTTAAATCTCTAATAGCTCTAGGAAAACGTTCCACTAAATCAGAAAAAGGACGCATTCTCACCTGAGTTAATTGTCTTTGCAATTGTTTAGAAGTTTTATTCAGTTTTCGCGCTATTTGGTCTGTATCATCCACACTTAATTGGATATCACTGGTAACTTCTGCAACTTGAACAATAGTTTCCATGACATTTTGAGATAAAAGATTCAATTTTTGATAGCTATCTTGTTCTATAAAATTGTTTTCTGTTCCTTGATTACCATGATTAGTTGATTCTTCTACCAGATGATTATGGGTTATCATTTTTGCATAAGCTGTTCGCAGTTCTTGATTTTCTTGATCAAGAATTTGGACTCTTTGACTAAGATTACGCACCAATTTACGTAATCTTTCCATTTGCACATTTAACCCATTACGTTGAATAATTACTTCTCCAAACAAATCATTAATTTTCTCTAAATGTTTACTAGGAACTCTAACTGTATTTTCCTGATTTTCTCTTTCTTTGGGAAATAAATGAATATCAGTTTTGCGTTCGGTATATTTGTAATCTATTGGCAGATTCTCTGAAGCCAATCCGCTATCAGCACTAACAAAATCAGCACTTTCTGGAGATAATTCGACATTTTCTAATAATTGAAAATCAGAAATAGCTGATTTATTTAATAAATAATCCTGTTTATTTAATGGCTCAGAAAGATTATGATTAATAACTTCACCAAAATCAATTTTTGTTGGTAAATTACCTCGAAGATTGCTTAATACTAAAGTTTGAGATTGTCGCCATGCTTTTAATGCTAAATCAGCAATTTCCACAGCACTATCAGGATCAGTTTCTAAGTAATGACTAACTGATTGACATAGTTGGGTAAATGCCGTTAATTGCAGCATTTCTCCTAACCCACCTAACTCAGTTGCCATCATTACTAACTCTGCTCTTAATCCCGATTTGTTACTATTTTTTAATCTAGCTTCTAGGTGTTGTAAATACTCTTCAACTTCAGTTTCAAATAATAAAGAAATAATTTCTGGATCATCTTCTGATGATAGTAAAGTTGTGATATCTTCTGGGGTAGGTTCACCTAAACGCTCATAAAGTTCGTCAAAAATTGGGTAACAAAATTTTCCTAACCAACTATCATCTAAATCATTACCCTTGGCCAGTAATTCCACAATCTGTCGCAGCCAATCAACACTAGATAGTAATAAACTTTGTAAATGAGTATCAAGTTCCAAGGAATCTTTCTGAGTCTTTAAAACTTTAAAAGCATCTTCCAATTTATGAGCTAAATCACTTAATACCCGAAATCCCATCATAGCTGCTCCACCTTTAATAGAATGGGCGGCTCGCATAGCAGCATTAATATGTTCTAGTTCGATGCGTTTACTGGTGTCAATTTCCAGTAATATTCCTTCTAAAGTATTGAGATAATCAGTTGCTTCTTCCAGAAATTGGATCTGGATTTCTAATTCTTTATCTTTCGTCATTAGTCATTAGTCCTTAGTCATTAGTTATTAATTCAGAACAAATGAGAATATTAATTAGGTGGAAAAGTCTCAATAGTATCTTTTAACTCCTGAGAAATATCTACTACTTTTTGTAAAGATTGGGAAACCTCAAGAGAATTATCACTATTACGGGCTGATATAATAGTAATGTCCTTAATAGTTTGACTAACAATTTGTGATGTTTGGACTTGAGATGTAGTAGAAATCAAAATTGACTGAACTAAGGTATTTATTTGCTGTGATCCATCAACAATTTGTTGTAAACTATGTTTGGCATCTTCGATAATATGGCTACTTTGGGTAACTTGATTAGTTCCCATGATCATCGTTTTTAATACTTCACCAGTTTCTCGTTGAATTTTCTCAATTATTTCCTCAATTTCTTGAGTTGCGGCTACACTTCTGGCGGCTAATTCTCCTACTTCTTCAGCTACTACCGCAAACCCTTGACCCTCTTCCCCGGCTCTTGCAGCTTCAATTCCGGCATTAATTGCTAATAGATTAGTTTGCATAGCAATTTGATTAATTACAGAAACTACACGGGAAATTTGTTGGGAAGATTCTCCTAACCGTCTGACTTTTTTAGCTATTTCATCAACTGTTTCTTGGACAGAGAAAATATTTTGCAATGTTAAATCTATCGCTGCTTCAGTTTTAGTAGCCCTATGGTTAACATCATTAACAATGGTAACAGCTTGTTGTGCTATATCAGCTATAGATTGAATAGCAATAGTCATATTGTCAATGGTTTCTAAGCTTAGGTGTATTTTTTCAGGTTCGATAATTGCTTCTGTTGTGAATTTTTCCAAATAAACATTTACTTCACCAATAGCTTGTTGAATTTGATTGACAATTTGCTGAATACTATTCTGAAAATTCTGGAGTTCTGAATTGTCTTGATTAGTGTTTGTCTGACTATGTGCTTTTAATCTTTTTATCTCTACTAGTAAATGGGATTGTTCTAAAGCATAGCCAATTTGTGTAGCAATTTGGGTCAAAAAATTAATTTCTTCAGATTGCCAAATATGAGAATTATGGCAATGATGAGCAATCAAAAATCCTTGAATTTCTCCATGACTTAAAATTGGTGCTGTTAAACTGCTTTGCACAGAAAATTTCTTTAACCACTCGATATAACTACTCGTTAAACTTGACTCTTGTTCAATATTTGATATTGCCTCAAATTGACTATTTTTACCAAGTTCTCGCCAGTGGGAATCATTATTATATACACCGAGCATTTTTTGGTAATCATCAATTACTGATTCAGCAATTACCTTAACAGCTTGGGTTTTTCGATGCAGTTTATAAACGATGACTCTGTCTGTTTTTAGAACTTGACTAACTTCGGAAATGGCAGTTTGATAAATAACCTCAGACTGAAGATTTAGACGAATTTTTCTAGTAATTTCTAGGAGTAATTTTAGCCATTCAATTTCTTTTTCTTGTTCCTCTTCTTTATTAAATACATCTAAATGTATTTGCTCTTGAATTTCCTTAGAGGATGTTATAGATGTACTAGAAATTTTAGAATTAATCCACTGACTTAACCAAGCTATAAACAACGTCATCAATAATGCAATTAATGGTGTTGTACTAGCAATTAATATCAAAAATTCCCTCTGCGGCTTAAAGGCAATTGCTGCATCTTTCGCCACAAGTAACTGCCAATTCATATCCGGTAAACCTGATAATATTGGCAATGGTACATAACTAATTAGTTGCTGCTTTTGATTATTTTTGGACTTGGCTGTAAATGTATCAATATTTTTCGCATTCAAAACATTAGTTAAACTAGGATATATACCTATCAACTTCTCACCAAATAAATTTTGATCGGAACTAATTAAAATTCTTCCTGTTCCATCTAAAAAATAATATTGATTAGTCTCATCTATATAACCTTTTATTACTGTTTCTAAAGCCTTTACAGGCATACGGGTTCTGACTATACCAATAGTATTACCCCGCACTGGATCTTTAATTGGTGCAGCTATATAAATTACTGCGCCTATATTTTTAACTATTTCTGCTTGACTAATAATAGGAGTATTTTGTTTGATTACTTCTTGAAAATAGATCCGTTGTTTTTCGGAAATTAAAGATTCTCCGGCTGATTGAATAATCACTTTTCCATTAAGATCAAATACAGCGACACTATCATAAACCTTAACAGTTTTCATCAAGCGATCCCAGGATGCTTGTGTTTCTATATTAATGATGCTGACATCAACTTTACTTGTTTTGCTAGATTTTTCTGATCCGGCCTTGTTTCCGGAATTAGGAGGACTTAAAAAAGATATACCAGATAATACTTGAATATCTCCATAACGTTGTCCAATAAAATTATTAACTTTATCACTCAAGTTAATTGCTTTAGTTTCTTGGGATGTAATAATTTGCTTTGTAATTAATTTGCTCCCAAAAAGATAAGCGATCGCCCCAATTCCCAAAACTGGTAAAGTACCAATAGCTATGGATAAAATTATAGCTTTTGTACTCAATTTAAATTGTCGTAAATATCCTATTCCCTGATGCCACACCCTATTATAACTAGAATTTTCTCCTCTAACATCAACAACTTTTGCTGAAGAAATTAAAGATGGGTTATTTTGAGAATTGCCACTTTGTTTGATATCAGTTTTATTCAACATATATTCCTCATACCACATCTATAAAATAAAAAAACTACCCCTTTTTCCGAGTATTAATTATTAGTTAATACCAAGAATATCTGAACGTAAAATATGCACTGCATCTAATACCAATAAAATTTCTTCCTGTTGCACCACACAACCACACAAGTAAGGTACTAAACTAGATGCTACTTGTCCTACGGGAGAACGAATATCATCAGCAATAAATTTAGTTGTGCCTTTAATCTCTTGAACAACTAAACCCAAGATCATTGATTCTATTTGAATAACAATGATATTATACTGACGCAACCGATGATCAAGACATTCTAAATTAAACATCTTAGGTAAATCAACTACCCAAATTATATGACTGCGCCAATTCATCAATCCTAATATACAAGCGGGCATATTCGGAATAGCTGTAACCGATGTCACAGGCACAACAACTGCTTCTTGAGTATGAGCAATGGATAAAACAGCACCAGTTTGTTGATTAAGTTGAAATTTAAGATAGCCATTTTCTCGGCTGTTGTATACGGCTGCTTGATGATTAAAGTCAATGTGTAATTTTTTCATGGGCGAGTATTATGAACATTAATTTATGGGGTTATATAGCAATACCTTTGCTGTTTTTTTTGTAAAATATATGTCTAAAATCACTCTGCTATGTTTTGATCAATGAGTATAATATACAGAAAAAAGCACTATCAGGATTTAATTTTCCTGAGTGCTTTTAATTTGGCTATTTATTTAAAAGTGCGGATAAAAGGACTTGAACCTTCACTCCTTTCGGAACTAGAACCTAAATCTAGCGCGTCTGCCAATTTCGCCATATCCGCATCAATACCTTACCTTAGCACAATAAAATATTTATGGCAATAGGTAAAAATACAAAATTTAAAATCAGGGTATGGGGTATTGCTCTACATCACAGCTACACGAGGTAGACGGTGCTTGAAGCCGCAAAGAATTTCCCAAGAAATGGTATTGAGGCAATTTGCCCAATCATCAGCGGATATTTGTTCTTTTCCCTGTTCTCCTAGCAAAGTGACGATTTCCCCTTCTTGCAAATCGGGGATGGAACTCACATCTAACATAATTTGATCCATGGTAATTGCGCCAATTTGTGGCACACGCTGTCCACGGATTAACACCTGCATTTGGTTAGAAAGATGACGAGGAACTCCATCGGCATAACCAATGCCAACTACAGCCAGACGCATTTCTTGAGGAGCAATAAAATGATGACCATAACTAACTCCAGTTCCTGCGGCTATGGTTTTAACTTGGGTAACTCTAGCTTTGAGTTGTAAAACGGGTTGCAGTTTGATGTGATTTTGTAAGTGATTAGCAGGATAAAGCCCATAAATGGCTAAACCTACCCGCACCATGTCATAGTGTAATCTTGAATCTGCCAGGGTAGCGGCTGAGTTGGCTAAATGTAAACAGGGAATTGTGATCCCTTTAGCTTTGATGTGGGCGATCGCCTCTTCAAATCTGCTATGCTGTTCCATCATCACCGTAGCGTCGGGACTATCTGCTGTTGCTAAGTGAGAATAAATACTGGCAATATCTAAATGGGGTAATCCTTGTACCAACTGCACAAACTCCGCCGCCTGTTGCCAATTAGTGCCTAATCTAGACATTCCCGTATCTAATTTGATATGTACAGATAAAGAAGAATTATAGTTAATAGTTTCTAATGTGTTGGAAAACTCTAAAGCTTGCTTAGGACTACACAGTGTGGGCTGAAGTTGCCAATGAGCGATCGCCTGAATTTGCTCTGGCGTGTTGGTTGCCCCTAAAATTAAAATCGGGGCTTTAATGCCATCTTCCCGCAATTGAATACCTTCAGGAACAGTCGCCACACCTAACCAACCAGCACCCGCTTCTAAGGCAGTTTTAGCAACTGCTACCGCCCCATGTCCATAGGCATCCGCTTTAACAACTGCCATTAATTGGGTGCGTGGTGATAAAAACTTGACCAACTGCTTGACATTATCAGACAACGCCCCTAAATCAATTTCTACCCAAGCCCGCTGAGAAAACCAAGCGTAAGTATCACATTCCTGATTGTCAGCAAAAATCGGGGTTTGCTTGCGACTTAACATTGCACTTCACTCCTATCACACCACCGAAAAGCTTCTCACATCCCCTAGAAGCTATATCACTTTAATCAGGAAGTTTAACTTTGATCCGGTAATTTACACAAGATAGTAGCACGAGCAATATTATTAGTGTGTCTGAATACTCAATAATTCCAAAAATTATTGGAAGATAGTTCTTCCTTATCAGTTTCATCATAACAAATTTAAAATCAAATGTCAACCCCTAAATCCTCTTTTATGGCGATTTTAGGTAAATAAGATCCCGGACTTCTTTAAGAAGTCCGGGATCTGAGTCAAGGACAAAAGTATAAATTATTCTCATATCCCCAGCGGAGTATATTTGTGTTAATATGTGTAAAACTAATACCTTGAGCGCAGATTCATGAGGAAGGTTTTAGTCCTGAACGCCTCTTACGAACCGCTCAACATCACCAGTTGGCGACGTGCCACCGTGTTGTTGATTAAAGGCAAAGCTGAACGCTTAGAATACAACGGTAAATTCCTTTACTCGGATTTTCCCATGCCGACCGTGATCCGGTTGCGCCATTATGTCCGCGTTCCTTATATGGAAATTCCTCTCACTCGGCGAAATATCCTGCATCGTGATAGCCATACCTGTCAATACTGTGGTCACACAGGGGACGGGTTAACTCTAGATCATGTGATACCGAGATCACGAGGAGGTGGAGATACCTGGGAGAATATTACTACTGCTTGTGTACGCTGCAATATCAAAAAAGGCTGTCGTACACCTCAAGAAGCCCGAATGCCTTTGCGTCATTTACCCCGTCAACCTTACAGTAGCCTCTACTTTGAGGTAACGAAGCATCTGAAAAGTGGACTTCACCAGGAGTGGCAAAAGTATGTCATAGGTCTTTGACATTACCCAAAATTAACTACAAAAGTTCAGGTCAAAATTTACCTGTAGATATATCCGTTTGACTAAATAAAGTCAACGATAGTGACTACAAGTAGGGGTTTCACTTGCTTTTGATGAGTATTGAATACAGCTTATGGCAAGTTTCCACTAAGCTGATATTTTCATGTCCGCAGCATCAAACAACCTTAATTTCCAGAATTGGCGTTTTGTCCTTTAAAAAACGATATATAGATAGATTTTGTTCTTAACTGATAATTTGTTACAATTATAAGTGGATGACTTGCCAGCTAGAAATTGAGATGTCAATTTGCACACGGAATGTCCAAGATAACACAAGTCAAATAAATATTCAAGATAATTATCAAATTTTTTTCATAAAAATCTGCATATTTGTTTAGACAAAGCCACAAATTATGAGGTTTTATATAACCCAAGAGGTAAAGCGTACCTGATTTTCAGCATCTCTGTAGCACTTGAGGTAGATGTAGTAGATCCTTGACTCATGCTATTGACAAAAATAAACCGCCCGACAAAGTGCCAAGACAATTAATTTTAGATTGTTGCCAAGTCTCCTGTAGCTTTACAAGCGCATTATTGCTTGGATTATGCCTGAATGGACACCCCCCTTTCCCCGCTTAAAAATACAGTTACTTATGTACGTGAATTATCCGGCTTCTCAATTTGAGAGTTTATCATTGACCACAGATCCGCATCCAGAGGAAATAGAGAAAGAGAAAGAGAAGGAGAAAGAGCTAATTGAGCTTCCACCTTTAACCCGGACTTCCTTATCATCCTCTAATGGTGATGGAGGTATCTATTTAGTTCAGCGTGGCAATTCTCTAGCATCTCAAAAATCAGAAGAGTTACAGAAAACGCTGCTTGCACATCGCCATGAACGTCAATTAGTGATTTTACAGGATTTTCCCGATCCTGATGCTCTTTCTTGTGCTTGGTCTTACCAACTCATTGCCCAACAGTATGATATTAAGTGTGATATTGTTTACGCGGGAACTTTAAGCCATCAGGAAAATATTGCTTTAGTTAAGCTAACTAATTTACCTGCTCAACGCTGGACGATGCAAACTTTAAAAAATAAAGATTTGTCGTCTTATCAAGGGTTTGTGTTAATTGACAACCAGGGAACTACGTCTCAATTATTACCAGCAATCCAACAAGCGGGAATTCCCCTGATAGTGCTGGTGGATCATCATAGTTTACAAGGGGAACTCAAGTCAGAATTTGTTGATGTTCGTCCTTATGTACGAGCTACAGCCACAATTTTTACTCAATACTTACAAGCAGGATTATTAACTTTAGATAACAGCATTAGCCAGCACGTTAAATGTGCTACAGCTTTAATGCACGGTTTGCGCTCAGATACAAATCGGTTGATGCAAGCCCAAGAAGAAGATTTTATGGCTGCTGGGTATTTGAGTAGGTTTTATGATGCTCAGTTACTAAATGCTATTTTGCAAGCAAATCGTTCTAAGCGGGTGATGGATGTGATCGAGCGATCGCTTAAAAACCGCATCGTTCAAAATAACTTTTCCATAGCTGGTGTTGGTTACTTGCGCTATGATGACCGGGATGCAATTCCCCAAGCGGCTGATTTTCTGGTGACGGAAGAAAATGTGCATACCGCAGTAGTTTATGGAATCGTTCATGATGAAGATGACGAACTAGAAGTGGTGATAGGATCTCTGAGAACCACAAAACTTACTTTAGATCCTGATGAATTTATTAAAGAAGCCTTTGGACAGGATAGCACTGGGCGATTTTTTGGTGGTGGAAGAACGGGTGCGGGAGGCTTTGAAATTCCCATGGGTTTCTTATCTGGTGGTAATGAAAATTCGGCTTATGCCAAAATCAAATGGGAAGTTTTCGACGCACAAATCAAACAAAAATTATTGAGATTGGTGAATCCTAGAGATAATCCAATTTAGTCTTAAACCGGATTTAAAGACTTGATTGATTTAGGGTTTAGCAGTGCTGAACCCATGCAAATGAATTTAGCTTTTGCTGTCAAAGAAGCAGGTATAAATTTGGTACAATTTAGAAATATATCCAAGATTTGTTGAAGGTGCTTATAAGTTTGTTAAGTTATAATCAAGAGATGCACTGGGAATGCCAATAATACCTTTTGAATTTCTCATTTCCAGACGGCCTGTTTCATTACAAGCAAAACCAAAAGGACTGAATGAATGGAAAAATTTTGTTCGTTCTGAAGCCGAAAAGTTTTGGAAAGGTGACAGTCCAATTAAAGTATCTTATCTACAGCTTACGCTAGTTTACATTTGTAGTGATGATTCTCCACCTGATACTGATAACATTATCAAACCAATACAGGATGCACTTATAGGCTTAGTTTATGAAGATGATAATTTAGTATTAGATGTAGATAGTCATCGTCGGTTTATGTCAGATCCGATTGATATAACAAATTTACCTTTATTATTGCGGGAAGGTGCCATCATTGGCGAAGAGTGTGTTTATGTCAAAGTAAGTGAATCTCAACCATTGGAACAATACTTATGATAGACAATACTAAAAGTTTACGTGATGATAAAGTTGAATCTTTGATCAAAAAGTATCGTGATGAAGGATTTACAGTTATACAAAACCCGAAGGCGGATCAATTACCCTTTGATTTGGATAACTATCAACCCGATATTCTTGCTACTAAGAATCAAAATGAATCTGGTTTAATAATTGAAGTAAAAACCAGCATTAGTCCAGTTTCAGTTGAGCGTTTACAATCTGTAGCGGAAGAAATTAGTAGACATCCGGGCTGGCGTTTTTTATTGGTAACACTTGAAGATATAGAAGCCGAATCATTACCTGGAACATCGGAAGAACTACCTTCCTGGGAAGAACTAATCAACTATTTTAGTCAAGTTAGCAAGCTTATTGAAAATAATAATATTGAACCTGCTTTTCTTTTTCTCTGGAGTGTTTTTGAGGGAGCATTAAGAAAAAGAGCAGTTGATGTATCAATTCCTGTTGAACGTTTACCAGTCATAAGATTGCTAAAAACAATGTACTCTTTGGGAGAGTTATCAATTTCTGAATTTGATATTATTCAAGCTTATTTTGAAAAGCGCAATCGTCTAGCTCATGGATATATTCAAAAGCTAGATTCGGAGGTTTTACCTACGTTTATAATGTTGGTTGTTAACTTATTGATAGAATGGACTTCTAATATATCTGAGAAAATAGCAGTTCTACAGGTTTCCAGGCAAATTATGGACAGTATGACAAAAAATAATCAGGAAAACACAGCACAAACGAATCAAGAAATTCAAGAAATAGCAGTTTCTGAGTTACATAATCACCCAAGAGAAAAAGAAATATTGGCAAAGATTAAGCACGCAGTGGAAAAAGAAGAAGGAGGAAATAATTTTTTCAATGAACTTCAACACTTATCTGATGAGTATTACGATACTTCTACTGAATCTAAAAATCAACAGGTAAACAAAAATGAAATAATTTTAGATGATAACGCACAAATAGCACTTGATGCTTTACCAACTCAAGAGAAAGAAAAGATTAGTTATGCTATTAGTTGTCTAGAAAACTTTCCTGATTGTTCAGAAATTGAAGTTTCTCAACTGAATTCAAGCTCAGATAATGATTTTATTGCCAAGGTAGGCATATATCGAATCATTTTTGAAGTTCAACCTAAAAAAGTAACTATTATTGATATAGTTAATTACAAACGGATTCAAATGTTATATGGATTATTAGAAAAGGCTAAAGTATGAAAAATCTAGATTCTTTATCACGAAAAACCTATATTTGTAGGGGTTTAGAACTGCTAAACCCTTACCCACACAATCAAATAATTAAGCCGTGTTGAGTATAAACTACTGATTCCTGCATTCTTCTTTGCGCCTTTGCTTCTTTGCGTCTTTGCGCGAAACAAAAATAATATAAAAACGCCCAACTAAAAACATGGAACTATACTTAATCCGTCATGGTATCGCCGAAGAACATCAACCTACACTAAAAGATGAAGAACGACAACTCACCCCAGAAGGAAGACAAAAAACCGAGAAAATAGCTCAAAAATTACTAAAGCTAGAATTACACTTTGATCTAATTCTCACCAGTCCCCTAGTCCGTGCTTACCAAACAGCAGAAATACTCATTGCTGCTGGACTGAGTTCCCAGTTAGAAGCATCAGATCATCTTAGCTTTGATGGTAATATTCAAAATTGGCTACAAGAATGGCTTCAACCTAGAAATTATCCCCAAAAAACCCGACTAGGATTAGTAGGCCATGAGCCTAATTTAAGCCATTGGGCAGAAATTCTCCTGTGGGGAGAAGCAAAAGAGAGCCTCATCCTCAAAAAAGCAGGTATGATGGGAATAAAACTACCAGATGATGGTTCAGCTTGGGGTCGTAGTCAAATGTTTTGGTTGACACCACCCAAGTACCTGCTGTAATAGTTGTTACATCTGCAACTTTTGTGGTGAAAATAGTCTCTGGTGAGTTAGCGTGAGCAGATATTTTACAAAGTAAATGGTGTTGCCATGACGGTATGCGAATACAAGCCTGGTTTAGAAGGTATTCCCGCAGCCCAGTCGAGTATTAGTTATGTAGACGGGCAGAAAGGAATTCTAGAATATCGTGGTATCAGGATTGAGGAATTAGCCGAAAAAAGTACATTCCTAGAAACTGCATATCTGTTAATTTGGGGTGAGTTACCAAATCAGGAAGAACTAAAAGCATTTGAGCATGAAGTTCTCTTCCACAGACGCATCAAATACCGCATTCGGGATATGATGAAATGCTTTCCTGAAAGTGGTCATCCGATGGATGCTCTTCAAGCTTCTGCTGCTGCTTTAGGTTTATTTTATTCTCTTAGGGACTTACATAATCCGGTCTACATTCGTACCGCCGCTGTCCGTTTAATAGCGACTATTCCCACGATGGTAGCAGCGTTCCAGTTAATGCGGGAAGGTAATGATCCAGTTAAGCCCAGAGATGATTTAGGCTATGCGGCTAACTTCCTGTATATGCTCAACGAGAAAGAGCCTGATCCTTTAGCCGCTAAAATCTTTGATATCTGCTTAATTCTTCATGTTGAGCATACAATGAATGCTTCTACCTTTAGTGCTAGGGTAACAGCTTCAACCTTAACTGATCCTTATGCAGTAGTTGCCAGTGCCGTAGGTACTTTAGGTGGACCATTGCATGGTGGAGCGAATGAAGAAGTAATTCAGATGTTAGAAGAAATCGGTTCTGTAGAAAATGTTGTCCCTTATGTGGATAATCTTCTGCAACGCAAAGCTAAAATTATGGGTTTTGGACATCGAGTTTACAAAGTCAAAGACCCCCGGGCTACAATCTTACAAGGCTTGGCAGAGCAGTTGTTTGAGAAGTTTGGCTATGATGAATACTATGAAATTGCCGTGGAAATGGAACGGGTAGTTTCGGAAAAACTGGGTGACAGAGGGATTTATCCTAATGTTGACTTTTATTCCGGTTTAGTGTATAGGAAAATGGGAATTCCTACAGACTTGTTTACACCAGTATTTGCGATCGCTCGTGTAGCAGGTTGGTTAGCACACTGGAAAGAACAACTGGTAGAAAACCGGATTTTCCGTCCTACCCAAATTTACAACGGTCGTCACGAAATCGCCTACACTCCCATTGACCAACGTTAACTAACAAATAAATTAACTCTAGATTTTGGATGTTTAATTCAAGTCCTCTAATGGGCAGATTGATAACTGTCCTATCTACCATTGAGGCTTGTCGTCCAAAATCAAAACCCGCTAAAATTGGCAACTTGACAGCAGCAGCCAGTGTGGGAAAATCAGACAATTTGTAGACCATAGACAACCGTTACCAACTCGGAAGCGGCTAATTTGTCTTGTTTAACGACTTAATGGGGAAACTTTTGCCCATTTCCTCACCCACCAATCATCAATTCCCAATCCCAACCATAAGTAGAAGTTGTCTTGTGGAGTCTCATGGTGAAAACCATCCAAGGATATACTAGACTCATGAATTGGCAAATGTATTGAACTTCAATCGGTCATCATCTCAGCAGAGATTATTACTAAAGCTGAAGACAAAAGGTCAGTAACCCAGCCCTAAAGGGACTGGGCTTGCAAGAGTAATCAAGCAAGCCGTGCTGACCAGACCACCCTGAGCGTAGTCGAAGGGTAGCCGTTATTTGAGTCATGACACCCCGGAATGCGAAGCTAGTTCCCTGCTCTGTCGCTTGTGATTAAACAGTTCTAAGGTCACTGGAACAGTGTTGCAAGCTCAAGCAAGCTCTTATAACAGGTCGTTCGCGCCAGCGTGCCGGAGGCATCTAGCTAACATTACCCCAGAAATGGGAGTTGGTTTCCAGGTTCCAATCAAAAATCTGGTTTCAATTTT
>NZ_VIKY01000031.1:0-4653 GCF_009711925.1 Dolichospermum sp. UHCC 0352
TATTTTATAATTGCTGAAATGCTTTTTAGATATACATTTTCGCAGTTTTTGACCCCTTTTTTTCTTTTCTTTGTGAGAAATCCGGGTTAAAGGGTTTTAAATCTATACCACTCCATTCTTTTGTATAGCCCAACAACACCTTTTTGGCATTGAGTTTCGTAATGACACCTTTAATATCTAAAAACTTCTCTCCGTCTGTTGCATCAACCCCTAACAGGTCTTTTGTTTCGTCGTCAAAGCCATGTAGATAGGCTTCAAAGTCAATGTTGAAGGATTTATCGTTCTGGCAAATATCTTTAAGGGTTTGGCTTTTCTCAAAGATATATTCGTTATAACCTTGCCCTTTATCTTGAATTAGGTCGCTTTGGTCTTGTTTATCCATTTCAGCCCAAGCTTCTTCGCCGATTTCTGCTCGCTCTTCATCAAGCATTCTTACAAGTCGGCTTTCAATCATCACCAGGGCAAAAAACGGCATCATAAATGATGGCCATTCAGATTCCTTAATGCCACAGCCCCGCAGTAGATCCGCAGTTGCCCAAATTTTAGATTCGTATTGAAGGATGTTGCTTGTTGTCATGTAGTGATTTTGCCATAGATTGAGGGTGCGGGAGGGTAATTTGTCGTATTCTTTTTTTAAAGGGGTAGGCGATCTCAATCCAGTTGTGATAATTGTGCGATCGCCTCAAATTACACGAAAGTGCCATTTCGTTGAATTAGAGGTAAGTGGGTGCGTTACTAGGGGCAATTTTTGTAGATTCTCCAGGCGATTATCGCTACCCTACTTAAAATTTCCCCTAAGAAAATTTTGTCATTTTAAATTGTTTTAAATTGGTACTAACTCAATCTTAATTACTGCATTACTGCATTACTTACTGCGTCATGTAAGTTAAGAAAGTTTCTGAAACTGTATCTGTGCCTGGACTGGTGTGGCCGTTAAAGAAATTGCCAACAAAGTCAGAACCAGATATTTGTACATTATTTACTTACTGCATTACTGCATTGATTACTTAACTACTGCATTACTCATCTACTTCCTGAAGTGCTTCATCAAGTAAGAAGCGAACAATTTCAGCCTTTTTACGCCCTGTTCTAGCAGCCATCATAGATAATTTGCGGTGCATTGATTCAGTTAAATCAACGGTTAAACGCACTGTTGCTTCTTTGGGGGGAACTTGTTGGAGTTGAGACATAATTGATGATTTAGGTTGTGGGGATGGAGTGATAGTTGGGATTATGGCTGATGCTTCCGGCAGGGATACGCCACTCAAGCTATCGGTTGTCGGTGCTGATATGGTTTCTGCCACGTTATCAACCTGGGGCTGTTCTGTTTCCGGTGGTGTACTGCCAAAGACAAACTCATTTGCCAGGGCATCATCGAGGGACTTTCGAGGTTTCTTGGTACTCACTTCAGCATCCCCACAATTTCTTTAAACAGTTTTTCATATTCCTTTTGTGATTCTGTCGCCGGACGACCGGACAATCCCCAAATAGTTGTACCTTGACCAAAGGTATCGGCTATTGCTTGTTTTTGGTGAATCACCGTTTTTAATACCGACACTTCTTGGATTTTTGATAGCAGGGCGATCGCCTCATCTTTTAACTTAGTACCCTTAACAGCACGACTAATAAATACTGCCGCTGTTGGCGAACCACCCCGTACTGACTGAGCTTGTTTGATTAAACGCACGGCATCACTGGCAGACTGTAAATCTAAACCAGTGGGTTGACAAGGAATAATAGCTAAATCAGTCCTAAATAATATTGCCCGACTTGCTTCTGATAAACCTGCTGGTCCATCCACAATTAAATAGTCACATTCGGCTGCTAACTCTGGGATTTGTTCTAAAAGTTCATCGGGTACGTTTAATACCGTTGTGGCAATTTCTGACTCCATAGATTTCAACCACACTGAACTACTGCGCTGTGCGTCGGCATCTAACAACCTGACCTTATGACCCTTGCGCGATAACCAATAAGCTAAATGCACGGCTGAGGTGGACTTTGAGCAGCCCCCTTTCTGATTGATAAATGCAATTACTGATTTGCTTACTGCCATACTGCATTGATTACTTAATTACTGCATTAAGTATATACTATATATAACTAAATTAAAACTAAGTTGGCTTGAGGAAATTAACTAGTTAATTATTTGCTAACTTTCCCTAACTAATGCTATATTATCCTTATGGCATACATACCACTCAGAAAAGCGGTCGAATTTCTGGGATTGCATCCAAACACTTTGAGGAGATATGCAGATGAGGGGAAAATCAAAAGCATTAAAAACCCAGCAGGACAAAGATTGTATGATGTCGAGTCATACATCAAAGGGAGTTCAACTAGCACTCCCTCTATTTGCTACTGCCGAGTCAGTTCCTCCAAGCAGCGAGATGACCTCGACAGACAAATCGCTTATATGCAATCCCTCTACCCAGAAGCCGAAATTATCAAAGATATCGGCTCAGGACTCAACTTCAAAAGAAAAGGTTTGCGCTCCCTATTGGACAGACTTTTGCAAGGAGATAAATTCACACTTGTTATTGCCTGTCGGGACAGACTCGCAAGATTTGGATTTGAGCTTGTACAGTACATGGTTGAACAAAACGGTGGACAAATCGTGGTTCTCGACAAAACTGTACATTGTCCACAATCAGAACTTACTCAGGATTTACTCTCAATCCTTCATGTCTTTTCCTGTCGAATGCACGGACTTAGAAAATACTCTAAAAAAATCAAAGAAGATTTATCTCAAACTGAGTCCTATCCAGAAGCGGAAAATTAAATATTGGTTTGGTGTCGCTAGATTTGTTTACAACGAGACAATTCGTTATTTGCAAAAACCAGAAACAAAAGCCAATTGGAAAGGAATAAAAACTGGAATCATCCAAGAATTACCTGAATGGTGTAAAGATGCACCGTATCAAATTAAATCTATTGCCATCAAAGATGCTTGTCAGGCTGTTAAGAATGCCAAGAAAAAATATATTGATGGTGGTGGAATTAGTAAGTGTAAATTTAGGACTAAAAAAGATCCTGTACAATCTTGTTATATTCCTAAATCTGCTGTAAAAGATGCGGGAATCTATCACACCGTACTAGGTAAATTAGAGTACAAAGAATCTTTACCTGATGGGTTTGGAGATTGCAGACTAGTTTCTTTTTATGGAGATTACTACATCTGTTTGCCTATAGAAAGTCCACGACATAGAACCGAGAACCAAGGGCGTGTTGTGGCTTTAGATCCCGGAATTAGAAATTTCTTAACCTTCTTTTCTGATAATTGTTTTGGATGGTTAGGAGAAAATGCTAATTTAAAAATCCAAAAACTTTGTTTTAAATTAGACAAATTAGTTAGCAAGATATCCAAAGCCAAAAGTAAACAAAAGAAAAGATTAAAAAATGCGGCAACTCGACTAAGAGGAAAGATTAAATATTTAGTAGATGAGTTGCATAAGAAAACAGCTAGATTTTTGGTTGATAATTTTGACGTAATTCTACTTCCAACTTTTGAGACATCTATTATGTCCCGAAAAGCTCATAGAAGAATTAGGTCTAAATCAGTCCGACAAATGCTTACTTTAAGTCATTACAAGTTCAAGAAATTTATTAAACACAAAGCTAATGAATTTCATAAAATAGTAGTTGATGTCAATGAAGCATATACTTCAAAAACAGTGAGTTGGACCGGTGAAATTATCAACAATCTAGGGGGATCTAAAATTATTAAATCTCGGATAGATAGTCAATCTATGAACCGAGATTTGAATGGTGCGCGGGGAATTTATCTTCGTGCATTGGTTGATACGCCTTGGTTGAGAGATAATCTCAACTTATCTATTTGTTAGCATTAGTTAGCAAAAAAGTATCGGTTGGCGATATTGTCAGATTTATCAATTTAGTTAATATTGAGGTGATATTGGCAAAAGCTGAAGTTAGCGAAAATATAGCCAACGATTTTGTCATTTCATTTCACCCCGCACCCAAACGGTTAAGCCGTTACGCAACTAAATTTAATATTTTGTAGCCTAGAGTTCTTGTAGTAAGGCTTTTGGGCATAAAAAGTAAATGGGTAATAGCTTAACAGACAGAAATCTGGGAAGATTCCCAAATATATCTGTCTAGCCCGTTCCAAAGGGTAACGAGCGCCTTATAAGTGCCATTAGCCAAGGTTTCAGCCGTTTTGAGAACCCCACCGACCCAGGCTTGACCTTGAGCGTCCCAAACAAAACAATTTTGGGGGATGTGGTCCTGTTGGGTAGTTTGGTGGTTAGCGTCCTGATTTATGGTCACGTCCTGATTAGCAATATTATTAATATTAGAATTTTGGGACGGATTTGGTATAGTCTTGATACAGTTTTCATTTGCATTTTGTAGCAATACGATACATTTCACGGACTGAGATTTTGCCAAGTCGGACTCGTACCACTTCTGGAATATTTCACTCCGTCCATCGGTGAGGCCACATATCCTATATATCCGGTGGCGATCGCCAGAACCCTCGCGCCCTGCTTTGTCAAGTTTCAGTCCCAATAGTTTCAGTATTTTTCTGAGAATTTGAATAGGAGTCATGTCTGGGTGCAGCTTCCCAAGGAACATTCCCAAATCCCAAAGATGATTCTTGACCTTATCTGTAGCGACCTGCAATTATAAATC
>NZ_VIKY01000315.1:0-7270 GCF_009711925.1 Dolichospermum sp. UHCC 0352
ATGAAATACTCGCTGAATAACTATGTATTTAGAAAACTCTGTCTAATATTTCCTGAATCAGAACATTAGTATCTAGAACTAGCTTCATGAAATTATCTCAAAAATTTCCTCATCGGTATAACCTGTTTGATTCTTTGCCATCAAATAAGAACGCAAGGCGCGGAATTTGTGGGTAAAGATATAATTATTTATTGTACAGTATCTATCAAGCCTCGGATTACTGATTACGAAGCAAATCCAGATCATGTAATGACATCAGAAGAAATCAAAGCTTCAATATAATCGCTTTTATATGCCAAGAAACATAAATTATTTATTTAAACAGATATTTTTATCTTGATCAAAATCGCTACAATAGCTACCACAGCTAGATTTATTCCCAGTTAATTTTGAAAATTTAGGCAATTAGGATAGCTATTGCTATTTACCTTCCGCCTATTGCACTAAAATTAGTAGACACCTAGCTGAGTTGTACAAACTTTTGAAATTAGGAGTGCATACGTGCCAACACTTGCTAAATACTTGCTGGTTGGATCAGTTGAAGCTTACAGTGGCAAATCTGCAACAGTTTTAGGTTTGTCTCATCAGCTAAAACAAAAAGGTTTGGACATTGCTTATGGCAAACCTTTGGGTAATTTTGTCAAGACATCTGCGGGAACAGTAGTTGAAGAAGATGTCCAGTTCATTACTCATAACCTTAACCTGCCAGACAACCGCATTGCTCCCACCTTATTATCTTTGGATGAAATTACCGTCCAGAAACGCTTACAGGGAGAAGATACAACCAACTATCAAGAGTTACTAGTACAAAAGTATTCACAAATACCAAAGAGTAATTTGGTAATCTTAGAAGGGCCTGCTAACTTATCAGAAGGAAATTTATTTGGATTATCCTTACTGGAATTAGCAGAAAAATTAGATGCTCCTGTACTGTTAATTAGCCGTTATCAATCACTAACTTCTGTTGAGGCGTTATTATTTGCTAAACAGCAATTAGGCAAACGGTTAATGGGTGTGGTAATTAATGAAGTACCTCACGAAAAATTAGAGTTAGTTCACACACTCTTACGCCCATTCCTAGAAAAACAGGGAATTTCCGTCCTCGCAACATTGCCCAAAAGCGATGTCCTCCGCAGTGTGAGTGTAGGAGAATTAGTCAAGCAGTTAAACGCGGAAGTTCTTTGTCGGAGCGATCGCCTAGATTTATTAGTTGAAAGTCTGGCAATTGGGGCAATGAACGTCAACTCCGCCGTCAAATACTTCCGCAAACGTCAGAACATGGCAGTAGTGACAGGAGGCGATCGCGTTGAAATTCAACAAGCAGCCTTAGAAACATCTACTCAATGCCTCATCCTGACTGGACAACTACCACCCCCTGCCTTTATCCTCAACCGCGCTGAAGAGTTAGAAATCCCGATTTTATCCGTGGATTTAGACACTCTCACCACAGTAGAAATCATCGATCGCACCTTTGGTCAAGTTCGTGTTCATGAACCAATTAAAATAGAGTGCATTCGCTCTCTTATGTCTGAGCATTTTGATATTGACCGTTTATTATCCCAATTGGGACTTAATCCAGCGGCAGCAGTATCATAAACTACCCAGATTCCTTTGATTTATTAGAATCAGCAGCGTAAATCCTCTTAATTACTCCTCGATTGGTTTATTTAGTGGGATTTGTTCTGGCAATGCTTCCCCAACTGGTTTAACTTCCTCAATGGTCATATCAGACTTTTCGGCTGCTTCTGCGGCTAATAACTCTGATGTCACTGGATTTGGGGAACTTATTTCTGGTGCATCTGCCGTTTCGCTAGTTTCTTCTATGGCAATAACCACCTCAGTTTGAATGATCTCGACTACAGTTTCGGTTTCTCCTGTGATAAATGACTCGGAAATCACCACCTCAGTTTGAGTGATCTCTACCACAGTTTCCGGTGCTGTTGGCGGAATTACCTGTTCTTCCTCCATAAAAGTGGGTGGAGTTGGTGCTACTTCTACCACTTCCAAAATAGGAGATTGAGAAAAAGTATCCGCTGATAAACTTTCAGTTGTAATTGCTGGGGTAGCAGTTACCGACTGATCTGGTAATACTGACGGTGGCGTTGCTTCAGTTGGAGTTGTTTGTAAAATCTCTTCAGCAGTTTTGATCACAGGCTTTTTGTTCACAGTCTGCTGTATCTTCGCTTTAGCACCACCAAATACACCAGCAACGAAGCTTGATAACTGTCCAAATTTCTCTTTCACAGAAAACTTTGACATTTGCGATTGGAAACTAATCTTAATTAGCTCAGGACTGGGGAGAGGAGTTTGTTGTCCTGCGGGAGCAAGTTGTCGCCGTAATGAGAGAGTTTGCCAGCCAAACCATACCAACAGTGCCACACTAGCTACATGACCTAGTAACAGCCCCCCAGTAATTCGAGATGCAAAAATCCATAACACTAAAGCGTAGAATAGCCCAACACCACTCCAGATAAAATCATTCTTGCGATGGATTTCTGGAAAAAAGAAGGCTGATAGATAAATGGCGAGACTGCCAAAACCGATTACCAACGCTAGAAGATAAGCCAGCATTTTTTAATCCTCCTTACTATTTAATTCGAGAAAGGGAACAGGGGGTAGGGGAGTAGGGGGAGTAGGGGAAGTAGGGGAGTAGGGGAAGTAGGGGAAGTAGGGGAGTAGGGGGAGTAGGGGAGAAATTTCTTCCTTCTTCCTTCTTCCTTCTTCCTTCTTCCTTCTTCCTTCTGAACTCCTGATAGCGAAGCGTGGCGTTAGCCATACTCCTGAACTCCTGCTATATGTATTTTAATTTTGCAAAATTTGGGACTAAATTGTGGACTTCAATACAAATTAAAATTAATTCATTGATGTGAGTGATGATTTCTTAAATTTTAGAAAAACTCTTAATATCTTCTTTAGGAGTGAAGCGAAAATCTCGGACTACCCTTAAAGAGAAAGGATCTGCAAGAGAAAGAGCCAAACCCAAACAAAAGATTTAAACTGAACTATGACACTACAAAGCTTTGGTGTGATTGGATTAGCAGTTATGGGCGAAAATATCGCACTTAACGTAGAAAGAAATGGCTTCCCAATTGCAGTTTACAACCGCTCTCGTGAAAAAACCGATGCCTTCATGGCGCACCGCGCCCCAGGACGGAACGTTAGAGCCGCTTTTAGCCTCGAACAATTTGTCGCCTCATTGGAACGTCCCCGCAAAATTTTGGTGATGGTACAAGCTGGTAAGCCTGTTGATGCGGTAATTCAACAGCTTAAACCTTTGCTACAAGAAGGTGATATCATTATTGACGGTGGTAACTCTTGGTTTGAAGATACCGAAAGACGCACTCAAGAATTAGAACCCATCGGTTTACGCTATATCGGTATGGGTGTGAGTGGTGGTGAAGAAGGAGCTTTAAATGGACCTTCTCTCATGCCCGGTGGCACAAGAAGCTCCTACGAGTACCTATCCCCCATTTTCAACAAAATCGCGGCTCAAGTTGATGATGGTCCCTGTGTAACCTACATTGGTCCTGGTGGTTCTGGACACTATGTAAAAATGGTTCACAACGGTATTGAGTACGGCGATATGCAGTTAATTGCAGAAGCCTACGATCTGCTGAAAAATGTGGCTGGTTTAAGTCCAGCACAACTCCATGAAGTCTTTGCTCAATGGAATACAACTGACGAACTCAATTCATTTTTGATTGAGATTACCGCGAATATTTTCCCCTACGTAGATCCTGATACCAAGATTCCCCTCGTTGATTTGATTGTTGACGCAGCCGGTCAAAAGGGAACTGGTCGTTGGACTGTACAAACTGCTTTAGAATTGGGTGTAGCTATTCCGACAATTACAGCAGCGGTAAATGCTCGAATTCTCTCTTCAATTCGAGATGAACGGATTGCTGCTTCTAAGGTCATCACCGGACCAAATGCTAAGTATGGTGGTGATATTGCCGCTTTTGTGAACATGGTGCGTGATGCTCTTTATTGTTCCAAAATCTGTTCTTATGCTCAAGGTATGGCGCTGTTATCTACAGCTTCTAAAACCTACAATTGGGAATTAAATCTGGGCGAAATGGCGCGGATTTGGAAAGGTGGTTGTATTATTCGCGCTGGTTTCTTGAATAAGATTAAGAAAGCATTTGACGAAAATCCCGCTTTACCTAACTTGTTGTTAGCGCCTGAATTTAAGCAAACAATTCTGGATAGACAAGCTGCTTGGCGTGAAGTAATTGTCACTGCTGCTAAATTGGGTATTCCTGTTCCAGCTTTCAGTGCTTCTTTAGATTACTTCGATAGTTACCGCCGCGATCGCTTGCCACAAAACTTAACTCAAGCACAACGGGACTACTTCGGCGCTCACACCTACAAACGAACTGACAAAGAAGGATCTTTCCACACTGAGTGGGTTCCTATTGCTGAAGCTCAGAAGTAAAACACTTCTAGTTAAACTTTCAAGTTAATTCTTGCCATTTATTTCGGCAAAATTGCCTATAGGGGCGGGGAAACCCCGCCCTTAATTGTGAGATTAAGAATCAAGATTTAAGGTGGATAGTCCAAAAAATTGGCGTTGGTGAATGAAGGTATGATTTTTATCACGCAGAGGCGCAGAGTCACGGAGAGTAAGAGTTTGAGAAATAGAATGTTTGATTTTCATACCTCAATATGGCTATCGCCACGCAGGCTATCAGCAACGTCAAAAATTCTACATAACACCTGGATATAAACGATATCTGAATTTAAAATTTTTATTGTTATTCTCTGGATGTTATATTATAGTATCTTCAAAATGTTTGTGATTGCTTCACCATCGGTAAGGTTGCTTTTAACTCATGATGAAAGAGTTCTTAGAAAGATATGAAAAAGCAATGAATCTTGATAATCAAGAGTACAATAGCTATTTCATCGAGTGCAAGGATCGGGCAGATTTTTTATTATTTGATAGTCAAATTGTTTGTGAAATAAAAGAATTTTCGAGTATCGAAATTAAGGAGAAAGTAGAAAAACTGGCTCTTAAAGTTCCCATCTCTGATCAAAACTTTAAGCGTGACTTTTATAACAGTATTAATAAAGTATTGAGAGATGCAAATAATCAGATAAAGGACAGTAAAGAAGTTCTCAATTATCCTGATGCTCTGGGACTAGTTATTCTAGAAAATCTGATACAGAGCGACTTATCTGTTTTGTCTCTAATAGATGCGTCCAACAGAAAAATGCTAGGTGGTTTGGAACACATTGACGGTGTGCTGTGTTTAGATATAGTCAACAACTTCTCAGATTCTGATGATAAACCTGTTAGACTATCGCAACTTGTTATACGAGATACGGAGAAATCTATCAAACTAAGCGAGTTGTTACAAAAGCTAATGAATGACTTTTGTGATCATTCAGATATACCATTCAAAGATGGATTCGTTATTAAGGAAGGAGAACAGATTTGGCAAACAAATCAAAACGGTAAGTACCTCGCTTATAAAGCTAAGTGTGATTTGATAACTCCCACTAGTGAAATTAAACTTAACTGGAAGAAACAACTAGCAAACTTTCTGGATAAGTGGTGGTGGGTTATTCCTTTCCCAGTTATTTTATATGACTGGTTTATACGTTAATGCGATCGCCGATCTTGTAAAATGCGTAAATGAAATGTAACGCACCTTATTTTTGTTATACCACTTATCGCTATTTGGCATGAGTTGAAAAAGCGATCGCATATTTATTTACAGCTTATACTGAGAGAGCTTTTTTACAACTTGTCCGACTTTTCAAACACCCTCTAAGAGTCAATGATAACTTTAAATATTATACGAACACGTAAATGCTGAACCTTTTTGAAACAAATAAAGTATTTTGATATGAGATACTAGTGTGTTAATTTTGACAAATAAGCCAGGGATTTCCTTCATGCAGAAAGTGTGATAGAAAAAAGAATACCCGAAATCCGATAAAAAGGTTTTAGGGAAACAAAACAATGTCATGGTTCTATTGTCTTCTCTTCTTTACATGATAGTTGGTAATGGTTGGGTGAGATAATGTGAACAGATACAGGGTTTTTGGGCTGCAATTTAGCATTATTAATGGTGGGTATTGTTGGGTTTCCTTGTGTCAACCCAAACTACAAATTACTACTTTTTAATACCTTTAATAAATGCTGTTCTTGCATCAATAATGTGAGGCATCAAAACACAACTTATCAATAAATCTATATCTAAATCTGGCAATAATTCACTTTGATTAATTTGCTCATAATTATCATTTTTAAGATGATATAAATACAATTGATTATTTTCCCAAAACCAGACTTCGGTAATATTAAACCTTTTATATTTTTCTAGTTTGTCAATACTGCCACTGGTAATATTAATTTCAATTGCTAAATCTGGATTTTCTTTTCTTTCTCCGATGTAATAAGATTCATCAGGTTCAAAGGAAGCATTCTTTTCTTTTGCGCGACGAGTAGCACTACCTACTGGAATAAAGTTTATCCCTTTTTCAAAAAGATATGCTTCTATCAAAATAGCGATAATTTTTTTGATATTTTCGTGTTCTTCACCAAGTGTCATAAATTCGATGTACCCATCAAGATAAGTTATCCGCAAATTTCCTGCGTCTGCGGTTAAGGTTTTTATTATTTCAAATTCCTTCCAGGTGTAATAACCAGGTAGAAGAAATCGCTGTTCGGAAATTGTGGTAGTTTTGTCTAGGATTTGGAGAGTCATAGTAATTTTATGGTTATGACTTTAATCTTGATTATAACTCATGGTCGGGTGATAATTCTCAGGTGAGGTGAATCTTTCCAGGTGTATCTGTCATGCGGCGAACTGCTTGCAGCAGCGCTAGTTCCCTCCGGGACGCACTCGCGTTCGCTATCGCTCTACTAATCCCTAGTAATGGTTGAGTGAGATCATGTAAACAGATATAGGCTTTTCGGGTTGTAATAAGTGCGTTATTAATGATGGGTTATATTACTGTTAACTCATCTTCAAGAACTTTTTAAGGTGAAATCCAGTTGTCTAATTTTAGCTCGGAAATTCGGCTATAATGACGAGTGTTGTTAGTGACTAAAATATAGTTTCTAGTTATTGCCACACTAGCAATTAATAAATCAAAATCTGCTACTGGTTGTCCTATTTTTCTAAGTTCTGCTTTTAATTCTCCAAATTTTTTGACAGCATTATTATCTAAATGTATAACTTCAATATCTTGGATAAATTTTTCTGCACGAGTTAAATTTTCTGCTACTTTTTGAGAATTGTAAGCACCAAAATACAAT
>NZ_VIKY01000316.1:0-5312 GCF_009711925.1 Dolichospermum sp. UHCC 0352
TTTATCTTCCAAATGCTTCGCCCCTACTGACAACTTACTTGAGGACAAAATTTAATTTTGCCAATAACTCTTCATTAGTATAGGGTTTTGATAAAATTGCTGTAACTTGAGATTCATTATTTGGCTCTAACATATTCTCTATATTGCATCCACTACAAGCAATTATTAGCACCTGGGGGTTGATTTCTTTTAACTTGCAAATGGCGGAATTTCCATTCATTCCTGGCATCATTATATCCATCAATACTACTCTGATTTGATCCCGGTATTGGTTGTAAGTATTGATTGCTTCCACGCCGTTTTTAGCGGTAAGAACTTGATAATTGTAGGCTTCTAAAATGGTTGTTGTAACTTCCCGGATATGGGCTTCATCATCTACTACTAAAATTAGTTCTCCCTGTCCTTGAGATATTTCTTGATGATCGGATTCTAAAGGGGAAACTTCTTGGTTAACTGATGGTAAAAATATCTGAAATACGCTACCAAGTCCAATTTGACTTTCAACATTAATAAACCCCTTATGACTTTTAATAATTCCTAACACTGTTGATAGTCCTAATCCTGTGCCTTTACCAAAATCCTTAGTGGTAAAAAATGGCTCAAATATTCTTTCTAATATTTCCGGTGACATTCCCGTCCCCGTATCTCTAACCGTAATCACAATATAATTCCCAACTGTAGCATGATGATTTATCTGGATCATCTCTTCATCAAGATACAAATTTTCTGTAGAAACAGAGAGACATCCACCGTCAGGCATAGCATCAGCAGCATTAACCACTAAGTTTATTAATACTTGATGCAGTTGGGTTTTATCCGCAAGCACTGTCCATAATTTAGGGTGAATATGCTTAGAAAATGTGATGGATTTGGAAAATGTTTGACTGACCAAGTAGATAATATCGCTGATCAAATCATTAATCTGCACAATCGTCTGTTTGCCTTCAACACCTTTGGCAAAGGATAACAATTGTTTGACTAGTTCTGCACCATGTTTCGCATTATTTTCAATAATTGTCAGCATTTGCTGACGACGATCTTTATGTTTTTCTTCAGATAATCTACTACTTTTGAGTAATTGAGCAGATGCTAAAATTGGTGTTAAGATATTATTGATATCGTGGGCAATGCCTCCAGCTAAAGTTCCAATACTTTCCATTCTTTGAGCGCGTAAAGATTGCTCTTCTCGTTGTTTATTTTTTGTAATATCAGTATCTACTGTGAGAATAGATTTAGGTTGTCCATCAGTATCTAACATCAATGTCCAGCGACTTTGAACAATAATTAGTTGGTTTGATTGTGTGCGTTTGCGTAACTCACCCTCCCAACTTCCCGATGTAACTACAGTTTTTAGGGCGATTATCTCTTGTTCATGGGAAGTTGAATCGTAAAAAATATCCTTGGGATTCTTACCTAAAACTTCCTGACGTTCCCAACCATATATCCTCTCTGCCCCCTGATTCCAAAAGACGATTTGGGCTTGAAAATCTCGGACAAAAATTGCATCAGTCGCAATATCTAATAGGGCCGCTTGTTCATATATTTGCCGTTGCGTTTGTTTACGTTCAGAAATGTCTCTAGTTGTGCCAATCATGCGGATTGGCCGATCATTTTCGTTACAGTAAACTTTTCCTCTAGAACTCAACCAATGTAGGATACCATCACAATCCACTATCCGATGTTCACAGACAAAATCAACTTTTTTCGCCAGGGAATGACTGACACAGTTTTGAAAATGCTGACGGTCTTCAGGATAGATTAAATTGAGAAAGTCTTCAATACTAGGACAGGAACTATTGAGAGGTAAACCATACATTAAACCCATGGTAGGAGACCAGAGAGTTTCATTGGTTTGGATATGCCAATCCCAGATCCCAATATTACCTGCTTCTAGTGCTAAGGTGAGTCGGGCTTCACTTTCTTGTAAGGACGCTTGAATATGTTGCCGTTCAATGATTTCTTCTTGCAATCGCTTATTGGCAATCACTAATTCTGCCGTGCGTTCTTTTACCCGAACTTCCAAGACATCGCTATCTTGACGGAGTGCTGCTTCTAATTTTCTCCTGTCGCTAATATCAGATATTGACCATAAACAACCAGTCCGTTTACCCTCATTATCAACCATAGAATTTACTCTCACACTAGCAGAAAAGAGTAAACCTTTACGGGACTGGAAATTCATTTCCCATTCCTGTAATTCATGCAATTTTTTTAACCGGGATACAAATTGAGAACGATCTTCTTCAGCAATAAAAACTACTAATGGTTTGCCAACAAGATGATCTTGACGGACAGATAGTAAGGATGCTGCCCCATGATTAGCTTGCTGAATTATCCCTAAAGCATCAGTTACTAAATAACCATTAGGTGCAAATTCAAATAAATTTTGATAACGCAGTCGTTCTGCTTCAGTAATTTGCCGAGAATAGATTAGTTGTTCATTTTGTTGACGTAGTTCTTCTTCGGCAATTTGCAGTTCTTCTAAAGTTTCTTGCAGTTCTCGATTAATTTGTAAATTCTCGTCAACTTGTTTTTTTGCCCATTCTTGTAAATGATTATGAGTTTGCTTACGGATTACTTCCAGTTGTTCATTAATTGGTATGTGTTCTGTCTTCAAATCTAGCAAATTTTCCTGCAATGCCTCAACCACACCAATCATTTTTTCTATATTTAAGGCTTGCAGCAAGTTTGCTTCAGTGACAATACCGATTAAGTTGTCTTTATCATCTACTATTGGTAAATAGTGAATAGAATGCTGCTGTAAAAGTGCAAACACTGTCAAAATATGCTCAGATGCTGAATATTTGAGAGTAATTAGCGGCTGAGTCATCACGTCTGCCATTTTTACCGCTGATAGGTCGGTATTTAAGGTAATTACTCTCAATACATCTTTAATAGTAAATATTCCTTGTAATTGCTTTCCCTCTACTACTAAAACATAGTCGGTTACTTGATGGATCGGGTTATTAACTGTAACTTTATGATCTTGTTGTTGATTCATCAAGTTAATAGCATCCATCACACAACTATCAGGACTAATAGTTAAGGGAGAATAATGAATAATTTGATGTAAATTAGGTAAATTAATCAATTTTCGGTGAAATCTGTTAGTGAATGCGTCCATTGGTTAATCTGATTAGTAGATGATACTGTAACTAATGTCATACCGATTAAAATCTACAAATCATTAGTTAATAAATTTGATAGATATGGATAGCAAGGGTTTGGAGTGAGAAAATTTATTTCAAAAAATTACGTACAATTTAACCAAATGATTGTTGTTGGTAATATAAATATCATTTAATTGATTTTTGAGCAATTAATTAGATTGTACCCTGAATATTCTATATATGAAACTTTAATTTTGTAAACATTTCAAATAGTAAGTATTCACAATTTAAATATATAGTTTTGTAACCACATTGACAGGAGAGAACTTTGGATATATTAGAGGGTGTTTGAAAAGTTTTGAATGTATAGACTGACCCCTCTCCAAACCTCTCCCCTGCAAGGGGAGAGGCTTTGAAACCCCCCTTCCCTCGTAGGGAAGGGGGGCTGGGGGGTTAGGTTTTTGGAGATTATCGGTTTCATCTAATACTTTTCAAACAACCTCTTAGACATCTCCACAAAAGAACGTAGAGACGTTCCATGGAACATCTCTACAAGGGTTGTAAGTCACGCATATTTAATTTTCACCAGATGTCTATTTTCTATTACCAATTACCAAGAATGTAAAGCCCGTAGTTGGGGTGTTTTTTTAACTTGGTGGGCTTGCATTCTGGTGAGAACATCATCTAAAATAGCCACAGCTTCAATAATATAATCACCCTTATTGAGCATGACACACTCTGCCCGTTCTGACATGGCAGCATCAGTGATTTCTGCCCGTGAAGGCATTCCATGTTTGACGAGATTTTCTAAGACTTGAGTTGCCCAAATTACGGGGATATGGGCAGCCTCACATAACCATAATATCTCCTCTTGAATTTCCGCCAGTCGTTGATAACCAATTTCCAGCGCCAAATCTCCTCTGGCAATCATAATTCCAAAGGGTTGTTTTCCAGCGGCTTGAATAATTAATTCTGGCAAATTGCTAACGGCTAAGGGTGTTTCGATTTTCGCCACTATGGCAGGTGTGGGAGAATTTTCTGGTAATCTTACCGCTAATTCCTGTTGTAAAAGCTGAATATCTGCGGGTGTTTGCACATAGGAATAGCCGATAATATTAACTTGATTAGCATGAGTGGTAATAAAATCTAAATCTTGTTGATCTTTTTCTGTTAAAGAACTCAAATGTAATTCAGTGTCAGGAAAATTAATGCCTTTTTCTGGTAATAGTTTTTCACCTTTAAGACGGGCATGGGTAATTTTTAACCATACTCCCTCAGATGTAATTGACTCAACACAAGCACCAATCCGGCCATCATCAATCCAGACTATTGTACCAATTTTCAGTTGTTTTAATACTTCTGGAATTGTGCAACTGGCTTGAAAAAATTCAGAATCAATAGTAGTGGGTAACTCATGGGTAAGGAGGAGAGATTCACCTTTAAATATTCGTTGTTTGGGACTGGGGGTAAGAACAAATTTAATTCTGGTTTTGGGACCACTCAAATCCATGAGAATTTTACAAGAAGATTTTAATTCTAATTCTGCTTGTTTGACATTGTTAATCATGGCTAACCATTCACCGGGGGTATCATGGGCGCAATTAATTCTCACACAATTGGTCCCTTGCCGAATGATATCCCGCAGAAATTCGTAATTGGTAGCGGCTTCATTTGGCAACGTTACCATGATTCTAACTCGACGGTTATCGAGGGTGTTACCAAATAAATCTTCGGTATTTTGTTGGAGAAGGCGATCGCCCTCAAAAAATGCGTCCAAAGGTGGATGTATAATGATAGAATCATTATCTGTGTGACAAACTGCCTGTAAGGTGGCAATCACCGCATCTAAGGTAGGTAAAACCTTAGCTTCTATCCTCCCCAATGAGGACAAACCCCAAGGCATTAAAGCCGCTTGCAGTTCTCGTAAATCGTGTCTTCTCAGTGCCAAATAATAGGCAAGATTGAGACTACTATTAATAAAAGATTGTCGGTGAATTTGCTTTTTCCAGCGTTCAAATATTTCCTTGCCTTCCTGATCAACAGATTGACGAAGTTCTTGTAATGTGGTAAGTAAAAAACAAGGATCTGAGAGATCCAACTCTACATTTTTTGTTTGCATATTGGTCAGTTGTTAGTTGTCAGTTGTCAGTAGGGGCTAAGCATTTGCAAGATAAATTATCGGTCATTGCCAAAAATAGTTCC